>NZ_JAWOUN010000028.1:0-38473 GCF_033339395.1 Vibrio sp. 397
AGCGTTCAATCTGAGCCATGATCAAACTCTTCAATTTAAGATTTTGTTCGGCTCAATGAATACTGAACATTACATAAAGTAATGTTTGAATTGACTGTGCTGAATCCGAAGATTCAATGGTCACTTCGTTTCATTGAAACCTAAATTGTTTCCGAAGAAACTATTTGGATTATCATCAACGAGTGCCCACACAGATTGATAGGTCTATATTGTTAAAGAGCTTGCTTTACGAGAAGTTTTTCTCTCAAAGCGGAGGTGCATTCTAGCGATTTAATTGACAGTGTCAAACACTTTTTCAATTTATTTTTCGTAGAAGCTTTCACCTCTCCGACCCTGCTGAAGCCTTATCGCGTCTGCCGTGTCGGTGGATGCGCATTATAGGGAACTCAGATCCGTTCGCAACCCTTTTTTGAAAAAAAATGGAAAAAAATGACTGTTCGATGACTATTTCATCAAAAAAGCAAAAAAGAGGGTAAAAAACCCTCTTTTTCTGCCTTAAAAGCCGTATTTAAATGAATGCGTACGCGTCTGCGAACATACGTTCGCTCTTCGCTTTCTTGTTCTGAGTGAACTGTTCACGTGCTGCGCCAGCCATTTCAAAACGACCTGCAATATAGATATCGTAGTTTTCTAAGCTTTCGAAATCTTCGGCTACTGCTTGTAGCACGTTACCAACTTTACCTTGCCAGTCTGCAGGTGCTTCTTCTACTACTGGCACAAAGTGAACATTGGCAAACTTGTCGGCAATCTCGACCAGTTCGTCTTTAGCATAAAGCTGGCAGTTATCGCGCGCCCCCCAATATAAATAGATAGGATTGGTTTTATTCTGCGCTACGCAGTGATCCAGAATCGAGCGAACGTAACTGAAGCCTGTACCACCAGCAATTAATAATAATGGGCGTTCGCTTTCTTCTTGAACCCAAGCATCGCCATGTGGCGCATCAATTTCAATCTGACCATCAGTTTCAAGCGCCGCTTGCATTGCTTCGACAACTTCTTGTGCATAAGCGTTGTGTTCCGCCGCACCGATGTGCAGTTCAAGTTCACCTTCATGACGACAAGGGCTGCTTGCGATAGAGAAAGGACGTTTGTCTTTTTCACCCATCACCACCATTAGGTACTGACCCGCTTTAAAAGGCACTGGTGATTCTGGGTGAAGAAGGATTTGGTAAGTATTACAAGCTAACGGCTGAATAGACTTTACTTTACATTGGATGGTCATGGTGTTCCTCTCGCTTACTCGTCAAAAGTAAGCACTAAATTACTTTCTGTATAGGCTTGGCAAGGGAATATCCAACCTTGCTGTTGCTCTTTTTCGGTTAGCATCGGTTCGAGGTGATAGCTCACCTCGCCCGTTAGCTTTTTACACATGCACATGGCGCAAGCGCCAACTTGGCAACGGTGCGGGAAGCGAATATTGTTGTTGAGCGCAGCTTCCAACACCGTCTCCCCTTCTTTTACTTGGAACGTAACGTCCATTGGTAGAAGGTGGACTTGATGACTCATAGAATACCTAACTGGTCCCAAATCTCATCGACTTTAGCCACAAGTTTAGGATCTTTTTTGATAGGCGTGCCCCACTCGCGCGTGACTTCAGATTCGAACTTGTTGGTCGCATCCAGTCCTAATTTGGATGAACTCTCAGTCTTACCAAGCACTTGAATCGTGTCTCTATCTGGGTCCATTCGAGTTGTCACCGCCCAAATGATGTCATTCCAATCTCGTGCATTAACGTCATCGTCGCACAAAATGATGAATTTGTTATCCGTGTACTGAGCAAAGAAGCCCCATAGATATTCCATCAATTCTTGGGATTGACCAGCTTGGTCTTTCTTCATAGTCACGACAGCAAATTGGTTGTTTGCTGTAACTGGAAGATAGACGTCAACAATCTCAGGGCGTTGCTGTTTCAACTCATTCAGTTCTGCTTCGGTAATCGCTTTGCTGTCTCGCTCAGTGACCTCGGTTCGCGTCGCCAGCTCGGCATCCCATTTAATGGTCGCATCCAAGCCCATTTTGGAGCCAAGCCCAACCACTGGTGAAGCAAAGTCGAGCGAGTCGATTGGCGTGTTATCTATCATCAAGGTATCACGTACAGGGTCCATATGCTCTGACATGGCTTTAACGACATCATTCCAATCTCGTGCGTTTACCGATTCATCGCACACAATAACAAACTTGGTATACATGAATTGACGTAAGAAAGACCACACGCCCATCATTACGCGCTTGGCATGTCCTGGGTACTGCTTCTTCATGGTGACGACGGCCATTCGGTACGAACAACCTTCTGGCGGAAGATAGAAGTCTTCAATCTCTGGGAATTGCTTTTGCAGAATAGGCACAAACACTTCGTTTAATGCCACACCCAATACAGCTGGTTCATCTGGCGGACGACCTGTGTAGGTGCTGTGATAAATAGGGTCTTTACGCATAGTAATGTGCGTAATAGTAAATACGTGGTGCTTTTCTTTTTCGTTATAGTAGCCAGTGTGGTCACCGTAAGGACCTTCATCAGCAAACTCGTTCGGGTCGATATAGCCTTCCATCACGATTTCCGCGCTCGCTGGCACTTCCAAATCGTTGCTGACTGACTTCACGACTTCCGTTTTGCTTCCACGTAGCAAACCTGCAAATGCGTATTCCGATAGCGTATCTGGCACTGGTGTTACTGCGCCAAGAATGGTTGCTGGGTCTGCACCAAACGCGACCGAAACTGGGAAAGGTTTACCTGGGTTGGTTTCCATCCAATCGCGCAGATCAAGCGCACCACCACGATGGGCTAACCAACGCATGATGATTTTGTTCTTGGCAATTTTCTGCTGACGGTAAATGCCTAGGTTCTGACGTTTCTTATTTGGACCTTTGGTTACGGTTAAGCCCCAAGTAAGCAGCGGCGCTACATCTTCTGCCCAGCAGCTCATTACCGGAATTTTATCCAAGTCGACTTCATCACCTTGCCAAACAATGTCTTGGCATGGTGCTTTACGTAAACGCTTAGCCGGCATGTTCAATACTTGTTTGAACACAGGCAGTTTTTCTAAAGCGTCTTTGAAGCCTTTTGGTGGCTCAGGTTCTTTTAAATAAGCCAGCAGCTTACCGACTTCTCTTAATTCTTTAACGTCTTCACGTCCCATGCCGATTGCGACACGCTCTGGTGTACCAAACAGGTTCGTCAAAACAGGTACGTCGTAGCCGATTGGGTTCTCAAACAACAGCGCAGGTCCACCAGCACGCAAGGTGCGGTCGCTGATTTCTGTCATTTCATAAGCGGGATCGACAGGGTGAGTGATGCGTTTAAGTCGACCTTTCTGTTCTAGGTGGTCGATAAATTCGCGTAAATCCTTAAAACTCATAGGCCTTCATGCTGGCTGATTAAACTGTCCGCAGTATAACAAATAGGAGGACGCTAAGATCCTCCTATTTTGTGTGGGTATGTGAGCCAGATTACTTTAATACTTGTTCAATCTGCCGAGTCTTTATCTGATGGTTCGAAGATACTAACTCTTCCAACCAGGTTTGATGCCCTTGTTGAGCAAGCTCTCGAGCAACCATGGTTGCTTCTTCTGATAACGCCATTTTTCTAACTAGAAACTGCTTTACTTGCGGAGATAGAGGGTTAGATTTTGTAAGTAGACTAATAGCTTCTGGCTTGAGTGATGGGTTAACTGTGGCATTCATCAATTGCTGAATGGAAAAAACGTCTCCAACCGCAGCTAAACGCTCAAGTTCGGACTGGCTGTTGTAATCAGCTTTCATCCGCCAGAGTAAGTTGTACACTTCCTCATCCTGACTAACTTGTGCCAACCTGACTATCACGGCCGTCGATGGTAACCAACTGGTCACATTTGCTTTGGTTAACTGGGCCGTTAATGCAGCAAGCGCATTGGGTGATAAGCTGTCTAACTCTCGAATCAAAAGCGCTTCACGCGCTTGAGCTTGTTGAGATGGCCCTGTAAGCCATTGCTTTAAGTTAAGCTCTCTTCGTTCAGCTTGTAAGACAAAGTCCAAGGTACTTTGGTCTTGTTTCCAGCGCTTAATCAAGCGACTCGCAATAACGGGAAAGTTAAAAGCGGGTACACTAAATTCATACCCATCACCTCGCTCTAACACTTGATAAGTCGGGGTCATACGGATCTGGGACTCAACAAACAGAGCCATTCGAGGCGTGAGAATCACACCTTGCTTTTCAAGCTTTTCCAATAATTGAAAGCGCACCACCTCTTGTTGAGGCAAAGCAAGTCGATCAAGGGCAAATTTAAGCGAGTCGACTTCATCTCTGACAGCGTAATCAAGCAGTTCAGAGACTTTAGTCTGTATTTGAGTATCCTGAAGCCACTGTTCTACTACAGACTCATGCATTTCCTTGGCAGATAATGTCGCAGGTAGAGTGATAAGTGACAAGCTCAGGAGTAATGACGACAACATTCCTTGTTGCATGTTAACCTCCCGATAACATTTCCTTCATTCTGATACTTCTATCGGGAGAAAGCAATAAAAAAGCCACCGATATACGGTGGCTTTTCGCAGAATAACTTATCTGAGACTATTGACGACGCATCGCATCGAAGAACTCATCGTTGGTCTTCGTCATCGCTAGCTTATCGATTAGGAATTCCATTGCGTCGATTTCGCCCATTGGGTGAACGATCTTACGCAGAATCCACATCTTCTGTAGTTCGTCAGTCTTCGTCAGTAGCTCTTCACGACGTGTACCTGAGCGGTTGAAGTCAATCGCAGGGAATACACGCTTCTCAGCAATCTTACGGTTCAAGTGCAGTTCCATGTTACCTGTACCCTTGAACTCTTCGTAGATAACTTCATCCATTTTAGAACCAGTATCTACTAGTGCCGTTGCGATGATAGTTAGGCTGCCGCCTTCTTCTACGTTACGTGCAGCACCGAAGAAACGCTTAGGACGATGTAATGCGTTTGCATCCACACCACCAGTTAGTACTTTACCTGATGAAGGCACTACGGTGTTGTAAGCACGAGCTAGACGAGTGATAGAGTCAAGCAAGATAACCACGTCTTTCTTATGTTCAACAAGACGTTTTGCTTTCTCGATCACCATTTCCGCTACTTGTACGTGACGAGATGCTGGCTCATCGAAAGTCGACGCAACCACTTCACCTTTAACTAGGCGCTGCATCTCAGTTACTTCTTCTGGACGTTCGTCGATAAGAAGAACCATCAACTCACACTCTGGGTGGTTGTACGCGATGCTTTGCGCGATGTTTTGCAGAAGCATTGTTTTACCCGCTTTAGGCGGAGCAACAATCAGACCACGTTGACCTTTACCGATAGGCGATGCCAAGTCTAAAACACGTGCTGTAATGTCTTCTGTTGAACCGTTACCACGCTCCATAACCATGCGCTCATTCGCATGTAGAGGGGTAAGGTTTTCAAATAGGATCTTGTTACGGGCGTTGTCTGGTTTATCGTCGTTAACGGTATTGACTTTTAGAAGGGCAAAGTAACGTTCACCGTCTTTTGGTGGACGAATTTTACCAGCGATAGAGTCACCAGTACGTAGGTTAAAGCGACGAATCTGACTTGGTGATACGTAGATATCGTCCGGACCCGCAAGGTATGAACTATCTGCACTGCGTAGGAAACCAAAGCCGTCTTGCAGAATTTCCAGAACCCCATCGCCAAAGATGTCTTCGCCGCCTTTAGCGTGCGCTTTTAAAATCGCGAAGATGATGTCTTGTTTTCTTAAGCGAGCTAGGTTCTCTAATCCTAAGCTTTCGCCCAGTTTTACAAGGTCAGACACAGGTCTGTTCTTCAGTTCGGTAAGGTTCATGGTGGTGGATTCTTGTTTAGTCAAAATAAGATCTGTTTTCTAGTTAAGATGGATTTGGTCTCAGGATCGACCAAGAAGAGAAATTTGTTCAATTAACGCGCGATAAGTTAGCACTAATTAGTATTCTAGTCCAGAGTTAGAAAAACAAAACCGTGCATTGTAACTTTGCACGGTTTTATCTGTAATCACTTGGTGATTATAAGTTTGCGTCTAGGAACTCTTTTAGTTGAGTTTTAGACAGAGCACCTACTTTCGTTGCCGCTACGTTACCATCTTTAAATAGTAATAGCGTTGGAATGCCGCGAATACCAAACTTAGGTGGTGTACCTGCGTTATGGTCGATGTTTAGTTTACCGATAGTGAGTTTGCCTTCGTACTCGTCTGCGATTTCGTCCAAAATAGGAGCGATCATTTTACAAGGACCACACCATTCTGCCCAAAAATCCACTAGAACCGGGCCTGCAGCGTTGATTACATCGTTTTCAAAACCGTCATCAGTTAGCTGCAAAATCTTATCACTCATCTTCCACTCCAATGTGTTTTTCGAAACTGGTTGGATGATAACCAGTAATTAGATGCCCTATTGGAATGTATTTACTTTCGTATTGCAAGCTTTAGCTGATATTCTATAGCCATGAAAAAGACGCATATCACAGAGCAAAAGTTCGCCGATTTGGGCTTAAAGCCCCAAGTTATTGAAGGATTGGACAAAAAAGGGTTCGAATTTTGTACCCCTATCCAAGCCTTGGCGTTGCCGGTCCTGCTCACCGGCCAAGACATCGCAGGCCAGGCCCAAACGGGTACTGGTAAAACGCTCGCGTTTCTTACTGCTACGTTCAACCACCTTCTGACGACTCCGGAACATGAAGGTCGTAAGCCTACACAGCCACGCGCAATTATTATGGCGCCTACACGTGAGCTCGCTATTCAGATTTACAATGATGCAGAATCATTAACTGAAAGCACAGGTCTAAAAACCGCTCTAGCTTACGGTGGTGAAAGCTACGACAAGCAACTTGCGAAACTGCAAGACGGCGTAGATATTCTGATCGGAACAACAGGCCGTATCATCGATTTCTACAAACAGCGCGTATTTAACCTCAACAACATTCAAGCTGTTGTTCTGGACGAAGCCGACCGCATGTTCGATCTTGGCTTTATTAAAGACATTCGCTTCTTGTTCCGTCGTATGCCTGAGCCAAAAGAGCGTTTGAACATGCTGTTCTCAGCAACGCTGTCTTACCGCGTTCAAGAACTGGCATTCGAACACATGAATACTCCTGAGCATGTCGTTGTCGAACCAGAACAAAAAACTGGCCACCGTATCCAGGAAGAGCTTTTCTATCCTTCGAATGAAGACAAAATGGCGCTGCTTCAAACACTAATTGAAGAAGAGTGGCCAGATCGCGCTATCATTTTTGCCAATACCAAGCATAAGTGTGAATCGGTTTGGGGTCATTTGGCTGCCGATGGACACCGTGTAGGCCTTCTTACTGGCGATGTACCGCAGAAGAAGCGTGAGAAGATTCTTGAGCAATTCACCAAAGGTGATGTCGACATCCTAGTTGCAACTGACGTTGCAGCGCGTGGCCTGCATATTCCTCAGGTAACGCACGTTTTCAACTACGACCTTCCTGACGACTGTGAAGATTATGTTCACCGTATTGGCCGTACTGGTCGCGCTGGTGCGAGCGGTCATTCGATCAGTTTTGCTTGTGAAGAGTACGCGGTTAACCTACCAGCAATCGAAGAATACATTGAGCATACAATCCCAGTTTCAGAGTACGATTCGTCGGCACTGATTCAAGATCTACCGGCTCCGATTCGTATGCGTGCACCACGCAACCAACAGCGCCGCACGAATACTGGCGGTACCCGTTCTGGTAACCGTAAGCCGCAGGGACGTCGTCCACGCCAACCGCGTCAATCGGCACCAAAACAATCGTAATAGGAAACTGAGTTCGTTTTATGAGTCAAGCAGGATCATCACCGCTATATGCCGCCATCGACCTCGGGTCGAACAGTTTTCACATGCTCGTTGTGCGTCACATCGATGGCAGCGTTCAAACAATGGCTAAAATTAAGCGCAAAGTTCGTCTAGCAGCGGGCTTAGATGAACATAATTCTCTTAGTATGGAAGCTATGCAGCGAGGATGGGACTGCTTAAGTCTATTTGCGGAACGCTTGCAGGACATTCCTAAACAAAACATTCGCATCGTCGGTACTGCAACATTACGTACCGCGACCAATGTAGATGTGTTTTTAGAAAAGGCTAACCAAATTCTAGGCCAGCCTATCGAAGTGATTACTGGTGAAGAAGAAGCTGCCACTATCTATAAAGGTGTCGCTCACACCTCTGGCGGTAGTGGTCGTCGCCTTGTAGTCGATATCGGTGGAGCAAGTACCGAACTGATTATCGGTGAAGGTTTCGAAGCCAAAGCACTGACCAGCTTAAAAATGGGCTGCGTGACTTGGCTTGAAAACTTCTTTAAAGATCGCCAATTGAATGCTCGTAACTTTGACGCGGCAATTGAAGGAGCGAAACAGACCATCCAGCCGATTTTAGAACGTTATACAGAAATTGGTTGGGATGTGTGCGTTGGTGCATCAGGCACTGTTCAGGCATTGCAAGAGATAATGCTGGCGCAAGGCATGGACGAAGTAATCACTCACTCCAAACTCAAGCGTCTACAGAAGCAAGCCATGTTGGCCGACCATTTAGAAGAGCTCGATATTGAAGGCTTAACACTTGAGCGCGCATTAGTGTTCCCTAGTGGCCTCTCTATTTTGATTGCCGTTTTTGAATTGCTTGAAATCGATGCTATGACACTGGCTGGCGGCGCACTACGCGAAGGCTTAGTGTATGAGATGGTTGAAGAGCTTCGTCAAGAAGACATTCGTGCCCGCACTATCGCTAGCGTACAAAATCGTTATCAGCTCGATCACCAATACGGTGAACAAGTCGCTAGTCTGGCACACACGCTTTTACAGCAAGCTGGGGGCGATGAGTGGATTACAGAGCCTCAGGGCAAGATATTACTCGAGACCGCCGCAAAACTGCATGAAATTGGCTTAACTATCGATTTCAAAAAAGGCGGAGAGCATAGTGCTTACTTGCTGCAGAATTTGGATCTGCCTGGTTACACGCGCGCACAGAAGTTCTTTATTGGTGAAGTGGCTCGTCGCTATCGCGAACAGCTCACTTCTTTACCTGAGCAGCATGCATTATCAGGCTCGAGTGCCAAACGAGTATTGAGACTGTTGCGTCTTGCAGTTTTACTCAGCCATCGTCGCAATCCTGATCTAGAGCCAAATGTGACTCTAACAGTTGAAGGCGACAATCTAACGTTACACATTGATGCGCAATGGCTAGAGAAAAACCCACTGACTGCGGCTGAGTTGGAAATTGAATCCAACCGTCAGACAGACATCGGCTGGCCATTAAATATCGTAGCAAAATAAGCGAATGTCACTGCCTTACAATACTAAAGCCCAGGCGTTCGCTTGGGCTTTTTTGCATCTACCTCCCCTACAAAACGTGCTGCCCAGCAAAAATTTCAGCTTCTCCGCTCTACATCGAAAAACAGCCATGCTTTATTGATAAACACAATTTAGCCAACCAAGATGCACCATCATGAAAACCGTTTTAATGACTGGCTTAACTGGCACTCTCGCCCCAAAAGTCGCTCATCAGTTTCACATACGCGGCTGGAACATATTGGAGTGGAATCACCACCAAATCTCACCAGATGATCCAGAGCAAAGTGAGCAATTTTGGCAGCAGCACCACATTGATGCGGTGTGCCATATGGCGATGGGGAGTGAAGCATGGGCAGCATGGCTCGGTGAACACTGCAAACAGCGCAACATTCCTTACCTCTTTGTCAGCACAGCAATGGTATTTGATGCCACAAAAAACGGGCCTTATGGCATCTTTGAAGAAAGAAACACCCAAGATGATTACGGCAAATACAAAGTTCGTTGTGAAGATGCAATCTGGCAAGCAAATCCAGATGCGATGGTTGCTCGAATTGGTTGGCAGCTCCATCACCAAGCAGAAGGCAATAACATGTTGGCGCATCTCGACCGCCAATATGAAGAGAACGGCGTTATTACCGCTAGCACGGCTTGGTATCCTGCGACTTCTCATATGGACGATACTGCACTCGCCTTTTTGCAGCTTATTGAGCGGAACGAAGCCGGTTTATACCACCTTGATAGCAACTTAAAGGATAAGTGGAATTTCTACGAACTCGTTTGTGCACTCAAGCAGCATTACAACAAGCAATGGCAAGTGCTGCCAAGCAATGACTATCACCATGACCAACGTTTAACAGATGAACGAATTGCCTTGCCGCCATTGAGTGAACGCTTCACCAAGCCAGAGCAAATCCAGCAAGCTGGCATCATAGGAATCAACTGGGGACGCACGCACATTCCCCACTATCGAAACAATGGTGTTGCAATCACGACGTTATGCGCCAACCAAATAGAACCTCTTCAACAAGCGTGCAGTGAAGAAGCAATCCCAAAGGCAGAAACAAGCATCAGCGCACTCAAGCAACTTGATGTCGTGACCATCGCGACACCTGCGCATACTCATGCAGAGATCATAAAGAAGTTGGGTTCAACCAAGCTGATTTGTGAAAAGCCCTTGGTGGGATTGAATTCCGACATCACTCACTGGCAGCAACCGAACGCCAACCTATTGGTTAATTACGCCTTTGCTCAGCTAAATACCGCCAAGACGATAGAGAAGTGGCTCACTTCGCAAACCCAACCTTGTGTGGTCAATCTAGTCACCCAAGTTAATCTACCGGGCAACTTCACACTCAAAGAGTGGTTTCTTGAAACAGCCAGCCACCCTATCTCTTGGTTGCTGCACTGCTTTGGAGACTACTCTCAGTCAACACTGATTGAGGAAACCGGCCAACTGATCGTTGAGTTGCAATGCGACGACCACCAGCTAAGGTTTGTATTTGAATTAACTGGTGAGCCGGGCATCGAGCACAATCTAACGATTCAATCCAACCAAACCTTAACCAGCAAAGGCTACTACCGTGTCGGCGAAAAATGGCGTTTCGAGCCCATTCTCGTTAATGGCAACGCGATAAATGATGGAGAGTACAGCGAATCTGATTGCTGGCAGGACGCCAATCAACGCAGTGTCGGTTTGATGTTGGCGATATTCAATCAAAGCATCAGCTGGGAGAACGGCCTGCAACTTGGCGCCTTCGATGCGCAAAAAGCCATTTTGATTGAGAAAATGCTCTGTTAGCCATTTCACCAACGAGCTTGCTCTGCGTTCCGTATCTTCGATTAAAAGGTCTCACTCGGGACCTTTTTTATTGCTCATTTTACCTTCGTACAGCTTAGGGAGCTTTTGGACACCCATGATCTAATTGCTCCCCACGCTGTACAAAACCCTCTAAATCCCAGTAAGCAGGTACAAAAAAGCCGCTTGATTTAAGCAAGCGGCTTTCGGGGTTCCCACTGATATTAAGACTGAACGCTTGTCGTCACCTTAAAGTCAGGGTTCACCGCAGTCAGCTTCTTAATTAGGTAATTCAGTAATACGCCGTACATAGGAACGAACAAACCCAGACTGATAATCAGTTTGAAGCCGTAATCCACTAGCGCGATTTCCGTCCAATGCTCTGCCATAAATGGATCTGGGCTTTGGTAGAACGCAATGGCGAAGAAAGCGATGGTATCAAGTGCATTACCGAAAAGCGTTGAACACGTTGGTGCCACCCACCATTGCTTCATTTGACGTAGGCGGTTGAACACGTGCACATCCATGATCTGACCAAGTAGGTACGCCATGAAGCTAGCAATCGCGATACGAGCAACGAATAAGTTAAACTCCCCTAGGTGACCAAAACCTTGGAATTGACCTTCGAAGAACACCACCGATAAGAAGTAAGACACTGCCAAAGCAGGCAACATCACTAAGAAGATAATCTTACGCGCCAACTGAGCACCGAAAATACGCACGGTTAAGTCAGTCGCTAAGAAGATAAATGGGAAAGTGAATGCACCCCAAGTGGTATGGAAACCGAAAATAGTAAACGGTAGCTGAACTAGGTAATTGCTAGATGCAATAATGACTAGGTGGAATAGAACCAGATAGATAAGGGCGTTGCGCTGCTGCGCAGGGGTAAAGTTACTCATGCGATACCTTTTTAGTTTGGTTTGGGGGTGAGGGAACCCAAATCGAGTCACTGAATAAAGTGGCTCTTACCAACAATGTAAAATGAAAAATAAACTGGCTTGGCTCATTCTGAGCGAAGCGGTGGGCGATTATACATTAACCACTTTTCGCCGCAAGTCGTCTGTTTTACGCAAACGTTTGAGCATAAAAAAGGGTGTTTCATGTGAAACACCCTTTCAAGAAAAAATTCTATTTTAGAAACCGCGCTGGAACAATCCTGCAAGATAATCCAACTCTTCCCTGCTCTCTTCAATCGCTAACGCTTCAAACCAAATCGCTTCGCTGTAATGCTCTGCTTTCATAAACAGTCGGCAACCTTCAAAGTCGATCAGCCAAGAGTGAATATCTGCATCCCACTGCTTTTCCACCACAGTAGCAGAAAGCAAGCCGACTAAACGCTCACCTAAGGCAGGAAAGCTATCAAGGTCAAAGCTCGGCGCGGTTATGATTAAGCGCCCTTCTTGTGCCATGTAGTCCGCTAAGCCAAATTCCTTTTGCATCTCGGTTCCTTATCCGTGGTGAGTAATGTGTTCTTGAATCAAATCGAGGAATGGATCGGCGTACTTCTCCAGTTTGCGCTGACCAACGCCGCTGACTGCCAGCATTTCGCCGTAAGACGTTGGCAAAATTTCCGCCATATCAATCAGAGTCGCATCACTAAAGACCACGTATGGTGGCAAACCATCTTCATCAGCAATCGACTTACGCAGCTTACGTAACTTAGCAAACAGCTTTTTGTCGTAGTTCTTGCTGGTCAGTTTGTCCGACTTCGCCGCACGTGCTGCAGTGTCTAAACGCGGAACCGCTAACTCCAGAGTCACATCGCCACGTAGCAGCGGACGCGCTTCTTCGGTAAGTTGCAGCGTTGAGTTACGCGTGATGTTTTGGAACAACAGCCCTTTGTGGATTAACTGACGGAAGATACTCACCCAGTAATCGTGGCTGTGATCACGCCCTATCGCGTAGGTAGAAATTTTATCGTGCCCGTTTTCACGTACACGAATGTTTTGCATGCCACGTAGCACTTCTACTACGTAGCCCATACCAAAGCTCTGATTAACACGGTACACACAAGACAACGCCTTACGCGCTTCTTCCGTGGCATCAAAGTGCTTCGGTGGATCTAAGCAAATATCGCAGTTGCCACATGGCTTCTCACGATATTCACCAAAGTAATTCAATAGCACCTGACGACGACAAGTCTGCGCCTCAGCAAAGGCACTCATCGCATTCAGCTTGTGGGTTTCCACCTGCTTCTGCGGACCATCGTCTTTCTCATCCAACATACGACGCAGCCAACTGATGTCCGCCGGGTCATACAACATCATCGCTTCCGCAGGTAAACCATCACGCCCTGCACGACCCGTTTCCTGATAGTAAGACTCGATGTTGCGCGGGATATCAAAGTGAACCACAAAACGCACGTTTGGTTTGTTGATGCCCATACCGAATGCCACGGTCGCCACTACAATTTGGATGTCATCACGTTGGAAAGCTTCTTGAACGTAAGCGCGCTCATCAGCATCCATACCTGCGTGATAACCAGCAGCACGAATGTGGTTGTTGCACAGCTTCTCGGTCACCATCTCAACTTTCTTCCGGCTACCACAATAGATGATGCCGCAATTCCCCTTTTGGGTTTCAAGATAACGAACGATTTGCGAAACCGGCTTGTGCTTCTCAACTAAGTTGTAGCGAATGTTAGGACGGTCGAAGCTGCCTAGATAAACCTCTGGATTATTCAGTTGCAGACGCTCAAGAATATCTCGGCGCGTTGCATCATCCGCCGTCGCCGTCAGCGCCATAAATGGCACATGGGAAAACTGCTGCTTAAGTTGACCAAGCGCGGCGTATTCTGGACGGAAGTCGTGTCCCCACTGGGAAATACAATGCGCTTCATCGACGGCAATCATCGATAGCGGCAAGTTTTCCAAGCGCTCAATGAAATCACGCATCAATACGCGTTCTGGCGAGACGTACACCAACTTAAGATGACCAGTGTGCATGCGGTTATACACGCTGAGCAGTTCTTCACGAGGCATGGTCGAGTTAATGCATTCAGCCGCTACACCGTTGGCTTTAAGCTGGTCCACTTGGTCTTTCATCAGCGAAATAAGCGGAGAAATCACCAAAGTAATACCAGAGCGAACCAAAGCAGGGATTTGATAACACAGCGACTTACCGCCACCAGTAGGCAGGATAACTAAGCTGTCGCGACCTTCTACCGCAGCATCAATCACCAACTGCTGACCATCACGGAACTCTTGGTAACCAAACACATCCTCCAACACACGTTGAGGCGTTACAGGCGAATCAGATTGTTCGGCTAACAAGGTCGAGGTCATGAAAAGTCTCAGATTGGGTCTTAAAAAAGAGGTGCTTATGCATACCACTGGCACACAAAGTGAGGGCACATTGTAATGGGGTTTCATGGTGAATAAAACCGCAAATTGTTAGGTGTTTCGCATCACGACTCGTATACTGATTTTCTGCTCTATAAAACACACAATTAGGTGACACTTCATGACACCAGAAGACGAACAACAACGCGCGCGGCAAGGCATCTTGCTAGCGATTGGCGCGTATACCATGTGGGGCATTGCGCCGATGTACTTTAAGTCCATCGCACAAGTATCTCCTTTGGAAATTCTAAGCCACCGAGTGATATGGTCTTTCTTTTTGCTTGCTGCACTCCTCCATTTTGGCCGTCACTGGCGCTCGGCTTACCACATCGCGAAAGACAAAACGAAAATCGCTTACCTGATCGCAAGTTCCATGTTAATTGGCGGCAATTGGTTGATTTTCATTTGGGCGGTAAACTCGAATCATATGCTCGACGCCAGCTTAGGTTATTACATTAACCCACTGATCAACGTCTTACTCGGGATGGTCTTCCTTGGTGAGCGACTGCGTAAATTACAGTGGTTCGCGGTTGTATTGGCAGGTTGTGGCGTACTCGTTCAACTGATTGTATTTGGCTCCGTACCTGTTGTTGCGATGGCGTTAGCAATGAGCTTCGGCTTTTATGGCTTATTAAGAAAGAAAGTCAGTGTCGATGCAAAAACTGGCTTGTTTATCGAGACATTACTTCTACTGCCAGTGGCCGCTGTTTATTTGCTTTTTGTTGCCGATACACCAACCTCAAATATGCTTACGAATCCACTTACGTTAAATAGTTTGTTGATCGCAGCTGGGGTTATAACAACCCTGCCACTGCTGTGCTTTACGGGTGCAGCAACAAGACTCAAATTATCGACTTTGGGCTTTTTCCAATATATAGGCCCAAGCTTAATGTTTTTACTTGCAGTATTGATGTATGGCGAACCCTTTACCATGGATAAAGCGATCACTTTCGTCTTTATTTGGGGAGCACTAGTCGTGTTTAGCTTTGATGGATTACGTAATAACCGTCGCTCACGCCGAATCGTTCAGCCACAGTGATCGTTTTTTACAAGACATTTAAGAAATTGATGGATAAGCTTGGTCATAATGTGACCAAGCTTTTTTTATTTAATGGAACATATTCAGTACTACGCAACCGACCATGACAACTTGAGTCTGATAGAGGCGAAATACCAGAAATTTGCTTTTCAAAGGCATTACCACCTGGATTTTCATCTCGGTCTGATCACGCATGGTGCGCAGAAGTTCCAATACCAAGGTAACAGCCACCAAGTTGGTCACGGGCAAATTGTGATAATGCCGCCAGATGAGCTGCACGACGGGCAATCTAAGCTCGAAAGTGGCTACGAAGTGAATGTATTTGCGATCGAACCTCACCTATTGAGCGATCTGGCTGATCTGAAGCAAAACGGTCAAATAATACACTTCAACGAGCTGATCATCTCGGATCCACAGATATTTTCACAACTTAGTAACTTACACGGGCTACTTCGTCGTGAAAACCTCAGCCAACTCACCAAAGATTGCCTTCCTTTTGAAGGATTTAACCAACTTTTTGATCGCTACGGATCGCTTGAGCGACAAAAAGTGGTGCCGCTAGGAAACCAATCGCTTGGGACGTTAAAAGATTATCTAATGGCGAACCTTGACCAAGCGGTGCGTTTGGATTCACTTTCAGAGTTGTGCCAACTGAGCCCAACTCAGTTCCAGCGCCACTTTAAAGCGCAAACTGGCATGACGCCTTACGCATGGTTCGCACGCCTGCGCCTCGAACAAGGCATGAAGTTACTGCAATCAGGTCAATGTGGTACCGACGTCGCCCATCAGATCGGTTTCTACGATCAAGCGCATTTCAGCAAAGCGTTTAAGCAGACCTACGGCGTTTCCCCTTCTCAAGTGACTCGTTAATTTCATTTACCGAGAAAGCTGTCAGTTTTTTACAAGCGCCATAGGTGACTTGCCACGACAATAGCCACATTAGTTATACTTGAGATGTGTTATGAATGAATCCACCATATTGCTGACGCTCGCCAGCATTCACTTTATTGCCCTAATGAGTCCCGGTCCCGACTTTGCGTTGGTCGTACAAAACGCGACGCGTCATGGTCGTCAAACTGGCTTGTACATTGCGTTGGGATTGTCTGTCGGTATTTTGCTGCACTCTTTATTCAGCCTGACAGGCGTGAGTTATATCGTCCACCAGCACCCAGTGTTGTACTCGGTGGTGCAACTGCTCGGTGGTAGTTATCTGCTCTATTTAGGTATTGGCGCATTGCGCGCCGTGATCTCGATGATCAAAAACCCACAGGCGGATCAACCTAAGAAGCAAAACAACCTAGTGATCAGCAATAAGCGTCAGGCATTTGCTAAAGGATTTGCGACCAACATTCTTAACCCGAAAGCCCTGGTGTTCTTTGTCAGTTTGATGTCGAGTTTAGTCCCAGCAGGTATGTCGATTACTGGCAAAGGTATTGCACTGGTCATCCTGTTTGGCTTGTCGCTATTCTGGTTCTCTAGCCTTGCATGGATGCTGTCGACACAGCGCTTACAGCGTAAATTGCAACAAGCGGGTATCTACATCGACGGTCTATGCGGCGTGGTATTTACTCTAGTGGGCGGCAGTATTCTATACCAAACTATCAATACTTTTATCGGATAAAGTACTGATTTAAAAGCGTAGCACAATCGACATTTCTAAGATTGCTGACTCGACGTGACTCTCCATAACTGCCAAGCTCAAAGCACAAAACTGGCAACATGGAGAGTCATCATGCATTGGACGTTCAACCGACTCGTGACCACGGGTCTTTTTCTTACTTCCCCACTAATCTTATCTACCTCAGTCTTTGCTAACCAAGCAGCAGATGCGGTTGCGCCGGAGCACAGCACTGGCTTCGAGCAAAAACAATTGATCAAAGCGAAAGATTATATGGTTACCGCTGCTAACCCAATTGCAACCCAAGCTGGTGCGGATGTTATTGCCCAAGGTGGTAATGCTATTGATGCTATGGTTGCCGTGCAGCTGATGCTGGGCTTGGTAGAACCGCAATCATCAGGCATTGGTGGTGGCGCCTTCTTAGTGTATTGGGACAGTGAGAAACAAAAACTGACTACGTATGATGGACGCGAAACCGCACCGCTCGCCGCAACGCCGAAACTCTTCCTAGATGACAAAGGACAACCACTGCAATTTTACGATGCGGTTGTCGGTGGGCGCTCCGTTGCCACTCCTGGTACAGTGAAACTGCTGTGGGACACGCACCAGAAATACGGCAAGTTGGAATGGAAGAAGATAATCCAACCCGTGATTACCTTGGCTGAGCAAGGTTTCGAAGTCAGTCCTCGCCTCGCGAGTCTGATTGAGAAAGATGCTAAGCGCCTATCACGCTTCCCTGCGACTAAGGCTTACTTCTTCAATCCAGACGGCTCACCAAAAGCCGAAGGCACGTTGTTGAAGAACCCTGAATACGCGCAAACTCTGACGGCAATTGCAGAGCAAGGGGCAAAAGCTTTCTATCAAGGCGATATCGCCACAGACATCATCAAGACCGTACAAAATGCACCGGGCAATCCTGGCGTATTGGCACAACCTGACTTTGATGCGTTCCAAATCAAGCAACGTGAGCCGGTTTGTGCGGCTTACCAAAGCTATGACATCTGCGGCATGGGACCACCTAGCTCTGGCGCATTGACGGTTGGACAGATTCTCGCGATCACCGAGCAATACGATCTTAAAGGTTGGGGAGCCGAAAGCGCGAAATCATGGCAAGTGATCGCCGATGCATCGCGCCTTGCGTTCGCGGATCGTGGTAAATACATGGCTGACCAAGATTATGTGCCAATGCCAACCGAAGGCTTGCTTGATAAAGATTATCTCAAACAACGTGCTGAGCTCATTCAAGTCGGTAAAGCCTTGAGTAAGGCTGAAGCCGGTAATCCTCCTTGGTCGCACGCCATGAACTTAAGCATGGACCAATCGATCGAGCTGCCTTCCACCAGCCATTTCAATATCGTCGATAAGCAAGGCAATGTGGTTTCAATGACAACAACCATCGAGAACGCCTTTGGCTCACGCTTGATGGTACGCGGCTTCTTGCTCAATAACGAACTGACCGATTTCTCTTTCCGCACGCATCAAGATGGTGTGCCAATCGCAAACCGATTAGAACCGGGCAAACGCCCACGTTCATCTATGGCACCAACCATTATGATGAAGGATGACAAGCCTTACATGGCAATTGGCTCACCGGGTGGCAGCCGCATTATTGGTTACGTCGCACAAGCCATTATCGCCCACACGCAATGGGATATGGACATCCAAAGCGCGATTAATCAGCCACGATTGCTGAACCGTTTTGGCACCTTAGATATTGAGCAAGGTACCGCCGCAGAGGGCTTACAGCCTGCTCTGGAGAAGATGGGTTTTAAAACCGATGTTCGGGATTTGAATTCTGGTCTGCATGCGATACGCATAACAAAAGACGGTCTTGAAGGCGCTGCAGATCCGAGACGTGAAGGTGCCGCTATCGGGCAGTAAGAGTCTTTCGCTCGACCCCTTGTGCGAGATCTCTCACAAAGGGTTGAGCAAACCTCTCTTTTTTAATGGTAAAACCGTACAACAAAGATAATAAGCCATTGAATTTAATACTTATGTATCTTTTTTGAACGCTAAGAGTGTAAAAAAATGTGAGATTAGCCCGTTGTTGGAAATCGTTAAACACGTAATATTAAACCTGTCGGAAGGATGCTGACACGGAACAGGAAACACCACGGACTTGGTGAACTTCAGGAAGAAGAAACGGTTATTCAGGATGAATAGTCGGGCATGGATTGCAAAATTGGGCATTGAACGGAATCAATAGTGACTAGGATGGTTGCTACTAAGGACGGGAAATGGACACCTCTGGACGAGGCAAGGATTTGAACATCAGGATGATGTCAGGGACACCGCTCAGGGAACAAGTGATGAGAGCTAACGAGGATAGTTAGCAGACCAGGATAAGGTCACTAAGGACACCGCTAGGAAGGCGACGTAAGGATTAAGCTGACGGATTCAGCACACTATCATGGATTAGATGCATGGAGCACTCTTAGTAGCCGGATTGCTGCGAGTAAGACTATAACCCCGATGGGCGCAAGCCCTCGGGGTTTTTCTTTGCCTAAAGTTTTTCTCAGTAGATCTGCTGAAAACAGGCATTCACCCACAACGCCCACCTTTCACTTCAAACGGCATCGTTAAGTCGCGCTTTTGTACTCCATTTATCATTCCATTTTTTACTGCGTAGCGACACCAAAACTGCACAAACAAAAAGAGCCGCCGAAGCAGCTCTTAAGTTGATGATACCAATCACAGTAAATAAGTGATCAGAAATAGCGTAGGGAAAATGCTTGAGAACAAGGCGCAATTTTTCGATAAGTAGTTATTCTACAATCAAAAATTGCAACGCAGTTATCGAGTATTTTAACAAGCTAGAATGACCAGTTATTTACTACGATTGGTATGAGTTTTGGTCAAGTCTTACAGTTTCTCTAGTCGTGCGTAAGCAGTTACCAACCATTTGATGCCTTCACCGTTAAAGGCAATCTGTACACGGCTCTGTGGACCACTGCCTTCGAAGTTGATGATGGTGCCTTCACCAAACTTTGGATGCATCACACGAGAACCTAGCGTAAAGCCGGTTTCATTAAAGCTCTCTTTCACAACAGTTTGGCTAAATCGACCACTGCTTGAAGGACGGCTAACTTGCGCCTTCATTCGTACTTCATCTAAACAAGTTTCTGGCAGTTCACGGATAAAGCGAGACGGTTTATGGTATTTATCCTGACCGTACAAACGACGCATTTCAGCATAAGTGATGTACAGTTTCTGCATTGCACGGGTCATGCCTACGTAACACAGACGGCGTTCTTCTTCTAAGCGCCCTGCTTCTTCTGCCGACATTTGGCTTGGGAACATGCCTTCTTCCACACCGACCATAAACACCAATGGGAACTCTAGACCTTTCGCACTGTGTAATGTCATGAGCTGAACCGCATCTTCAAATTCGTCCGCTTGTCCTTCGCCCGCTTCTAGTGCTGCGTGGGTTAGGAATGCCGTCAGCAGTGACATGTCTTCGGCTTCTTCTGGTTTCTCGAATTGGCGAGTTGCGGTCACCAATTCCTCCAAGTTCTCAATACGTGCCTTAGACTTTTCGCCCTTCTCTTGCTCGTACATCGCGAACAAGCCCGAGTATTTAATTACATGGTCAGTTTGGTGATGCAGCGGCATCTCTAAGGTGTCGTCTTCTAGCGCGGTGACAAGCTCGATAAAACGGCTCAGAGCACCAGCAGCGCGACCAGCAAGCACCTTCTCGTCCAACATTGCCACACTCGCTTCCCACATAGTGCAACCACGGTCACGAGCCGCAAAACGGATGGTTTCAAGCGTCTTATCACCCAAACCACGCGTTGGCGTATTCACCACACGTTCAAACGCCGCATCATCGTTACGGTTGGCAATCAGACGCATGTAGCTCAAGGCATCTTTGATTTCCTGACGTTCGAAGAATCGCATGCCGCCGTAGATACGGTAAGGCAGACCGGCTTGAATTAACGCTTCTTCCAGAACACGCGACTGGGCGTTGTTACGGTAAAGCATCGCAGCGTCATTCAGAGCACCGCCCTTGTCTTGCCACTCTTTGATTTTGTTCACCGCAAAACGGGCTTCATCTAATTCGTTGTAAGCGCTGTAAACCGAGATAGGCTCACCGACCACGCCATCCGTCCACAGCTCTTTACCCATACGCTCGGTGTTATTCGCAATCAGGGTGTTAGATGCTTCCAGAATGGTCTTGGTTGAACGGTAGTTTTGCTCAAGACGAATGGTATTTACGCTTGGGAATTCGAGCGTAAACTTCTCAATGTTCTCGACTTTTGCACCACGCCAACCATAAATCGACTGGTCGTCATCACCTACGATCATCACGTGACACTCAGGACCCGCCATCATACGTAGCCAAGCATATTGAATGTTGTTGGTATCTTGGAACTCATCCACCAAGATATGCTTAAAGCGTGCTTGGTAGTGTTCACGGACGAACTTGTTATCACGCAGTAGCTCATGTGCGCGCAGCAAGATTTCCGCAAAATCGACTAAACCAGCACGATCACACGCTTCTTGGTAAGCGGTGTACAACTGTAGATATGTCTTGGTTACTGGATCATGGTACGCATCAATGTGTGACGGGCGCAGACCTTCGTCTTTCTTACCGTTAATCCACCATGCCACTTGGCGTGCTGGCCACTGCTTCTC
This sequence comes from Vibrio sp. 397, assembly GCF_033339395.1. Taxonomy (NCBI): domain Bacteria; kingdom Pseudomonadati; phylum Pseudomonadota; class Gammaproteobacteria; order Vibrionales; family Vibrionaceae; genus Vibrio; species Vibrio sp. 397. The sequence continues at coordinate 21,715 of NZ_JAWOUN010000028.1, forward strand.
ATCGAGGTTTTGCGCTTTAATCAAACGCTTTAGTAGACGCTGTTGGTCGTCACTGTCGATGATTTGGAAATCTTCCGGTAGCTTGGCATCAAGATAGTGTGCACGCAGAATACGGTGACAAATGCCGTGGAAAGTACCATTCCACATGCCGCCTGCACTGCCCATCATTAGCTCTTCGATACGCCCACGCATCTCTGCCGCCGCCTTATTAGTAAAGGTTACCGACATGATTGAAAACGGAGAAGCTTGCTCGACCGACATCAGCCAAGCGATACGGTGAACAAGAACGCGTGTCTTACCACTTCCTGCGCCAGCAAGAACGAGCAAGTTTTCTAGAGGTGCTGCAACGGCTTCACGTTGTTTATCGTTCAAACCGTCGAGTAATAGAGATGGATCCATCATGATGAGAGCTACTGGTTATTTATACATAAAAACCGATTATAACCTAAACAACCGGGTGCTGTTTAGACAAAACTTGATAAAAAAATCGATGTTTTTTTGCCCAACACATCAATTAGTTATACCTATTTAACCCTACAAACCCATTTACTTCAGAAATTTTTCTGAAAGTTTTTTAGCCAGTTTCCTATCTTTTAAGTTAAGCAAGTTGATAACAAAAACGCCAAAACAGGCGATTCATCTTGCCAACTTAAAGTAAAGGAAATCATTCAGAGGAATTTATTATGAAAAAGTCGAATCTAGCTGTTACTGCTGCTGTTACTGGTCTTCTAGCTCTTGGTGGCACAATGCTAACTGCAGCTCCAGCTGTCGCTGCTGAAAAAGAAAAGTGCTATGGCGTTTCTAAAGCAGGTAAAAACGACTGTGCAACAAAAAGCAGCTCATGCGCTGGTACTTCTAAAGAAGATAACCAAAAAGACGCATTCGTAGTCGTACCAAAAGGTCTTTGTGACAAGCTCGCTGGCGGTAGCACTTCTTCTTCATAATCTTTTATCGCTAGCTATTGTGAGGATGCGTTGACGCTCAACCAACGCAAAGCCAAGACGCATCCTTCTCTTCCCGCACGATTTGAAAAGGAGTTTCACGTGAAACACCACACCTTCCACGACCTTGTTGGAGTTGGATTAAGAACCCCTCACCTCGATTACTTTAGCCAAAACCAACCCGAGTTGTCTTGGTTAGAAATCCACAGTGAAAACTATTTCCAACCCAATGCAACAGAGCGCCATCAGCTACAAACGCTTCGCGAGCAATATCAAATTAGCTGCCACGGTATTGGTTTGTCGCTGGGCTCGGTGGAACGTGTTAGTCAAAAGCATCTTGCGCAACTTAAATCACTGATTGACTCAATCGACCCAATTCTTGTTTCTGACCATTTAAGTTGGAGTGAAAACGGCGGTCACTACTTTAATGACCTGCTTCCACTTCCGTATACGGAAGAAGCGCTCAACGTGTTCACTCGTAACGTGAATGAAGTGCAGGAATATTTGCAACGCGAGATCTTGATAGAGAACCCATCTAGTTATGTGAAGTTTCAACATTCGACCATCAGCGAATGGGAGTTTCTTACCGAAGTGCAAAAGCGCACTGACTGTCGTTTATTGCTCGATTTAAACAATGTTTATGTTTCGGCGTTCAACCACGGTTTTGATTGCGACACATACCTAGATGCGATTCCAGCCGACAAAGTGGATGAGATTCACTTGGCAGGTTTTACCATTAAACAACTCGACAAAGGTGAGATATGGATTGATACCCATAGCCGCCCGGTTAGCGATGAAGTCTGGCAGTTGTTTTCACAGTGGACAAAAAAACACGGTCCACGTCATACGTTGATTGAATGGGATTTGGATATCCCCGCGCCAGAAGTCTTGCTCGAAGAAGCGCAGAAAGCATCGCAACTGCTGTTGCAAGGCACACTTCCAAGTGAACAAAGCGAACCAAGGAAGGCATCATGAATCTAGCCACCTTACAAAGCCAGTTTGCTAAAGCCCTGCACTATCAAGCGCTCGGTGAAGACTGCGATATTGCCAGTGATGAGTTTACCGCTGATGAACGCATACAAATTTACCGCAATAACTTTATCGTCAGCTTAAGCGAAGTGTTGTCCGCGACCTACCCGATGGTTGAAGCGCTGCTTGGTGAAGAATGCTTTGAACAGATAGCTCGCCAGCATGTTCTTTCTTACCCATTAGAAGAAGGAAATGTGGTGCATTATGGCGAAGGCTTTCAAGACACCATCATGCAGTTCAGTCAGGTGATCGCACAAGCACCTTACAGCCCTGAAGTCGCACGCTTCGAGTGGCATATCGACCTAGCTCGTCAAGCACAGTATGAGCAATCCAATGCAGCAGAATTAAAACCGCTTGCGTTACTTGGCGAAGTGAGTGAAGAGCAACAACCCGCTTTAGTCTTACACCTTAAAAAGGGCTGCCGCAGCTTTGACTCCAACTACGCAGTATTCGATCTATTTAGTGCGATTCAAACTGGGCAATTCGAACAACTTAATATCAACCAATTACAGCAAGGTGTCATCTCGATTCAAGCCAATGGAGAAGCCTTGTGTCACGCACTCGATGCCGATGTGTTCCAACTGCTGCAATGTTTAGAGCAGAAGCAGAGTTTGAGCGAAATACCTGAAGTTTTACTCGCTCATCTCAATCGCATCATGGCACTCGATATTGTTGACGGCTTTACATTGCAATCAATCTAAGGAGCACTCTATGACGGATACGGTTAAAAACTTAGTGAATCGGTACGACGATTTAATCAGTACCCTACAAGCTGGCTTTGTCCCTTTACTACTTCTCTTTTGTCGCTTGTGGGCAGCCTGGGTGTTCTTCAATTCAGGACTAATCAAAATCTCATCTTGGGATAGCACGCTGTACTTATTTGAGCTGGAATACCAAGTGCCAATCTTGCCATGGGAATTGGCGGCTTATTTAGGTACGGCTGCGGAGTTGGTTCTACCGGTGTTCTTGGCACTGGGATTGATTACCCGCCCGATGGCAGCAATGCTGTTTGTGTTCAACATCATCGCAGTGATCTCTTACCCACTGTTGTGGGAGAAAGGTTTTTATGACCACCAACTTTGGGGATTGATGATTCTTATCGTAATCGTATGGGGGCCAGGACCGCTGTCTTTGGACCACATCCTGAAAAAGAAAATGACGAGCTAAAAAAATCCCCGCATCATGCGGGGATTTTTTATTATTTATTCAAGTAAGCCAGTAGCTCTTCTGCTGAGATACCTTGCTGAGCGAGGTCTTTTGCCATCTGCTCGACTTGTTCATCTTTGCGTGACTCAATCACTTGCTGAAATTGGTACACGATATCACGCAAAATTGGCAGAGGTACTTGTTTAGCCGCACTACGAATACGCTCGGAGCTTTGATTACCCAGCTCATTAAGCAACTTGCCAAACATCACCTTTTCTGGTGAATCTTCCATTTGCTCTAGAATACGAGCCATTTCATACGTGGTTAACGACATTACTTTTTGAGTTCCGTTATGGTGTCAGGAAAAGTCTGAGTGACAAATATACACGCCTTACTTACATTGGAAAATACTAAATTACACTGATTTACGCTTTCGCAAAGCTCGAGTGCCAGTTCTTCCCTGCTTTTGTAAACAGAACGACCAACGCAGGTAATAGGACCCACATATGAATTGCGATCAAGGTTTGTGGATCCAGAGATAAGCGTTGCAGTGTACCCACCAACAAACCAGAGCCACTCATTTGGAACAATCCAAGCAGTGCAGCTGCCGTGCCCGCCTTATCACCAAACGGTTCTAACGCTTTCCCTGCCGCTGCACCCAGAATGAATGCAAAACCTACAGAAGACATAAAGATAGGTAACATGAAAGAAAGCGCGGTATTCTGACCATTCATCACTAGCATGATCACACCTGCGAGACCCAGAGTTGAGATCCCGGTGACTAAGGTGTTGTGAGTTCCAACGCGCTCCATAAACTTAGGCGCCAGCATACATGCCGCAATGTTTATCACCGCATTTACACCAAACCAGAAAGTGAATTCATTCATCGACAGCCCCATCCCCGTCATCAATACCGACGGTGCTGAGGTAACGTAAGCAAGAATAACCGCCATCGCCATCAAGCATAATGACGCATGGAAAACAAAAGATGGTGTGCTAAGCACTGCCCAATACCGACTAAGCTTAAACACGGCTTGCTTTTCTGTTGACGGGTTAGTCTCTTTCATCATGAAAAACATCAATGATCCAGACACCACAGCAAAACCAGCCATAAAGCTAAAGTTAGCACGCCAGTCAAATTGCTGAGTTAACCAGCTACCTAGAATTGGAGCTAAAGCCGGAATGAAACAAATCGCACCGTTAAGGTAGCTGATCATTTTGCCGCTTTTTTCCGGGCCAAAGATATCGCGAACTGTTGCAAAGGCTGCTACCGATGTCGCACACGCACCTAAGCCTTGTAGCAGTCGGGAAACCAACATCCACTCAATATTTTGAGCACTCCACGCCAATAAAGCGCTCATCGCGTAAATGGTGATACCGCCCAATGCAACAGTTCGACGTCCGAGTTTATCTGCTAGGGGACCTGCGAATAGCTGACCAACACCCATAGCAAATAAGAACCAAGTGATCGTGTCTTGTGCTAGCGCATTATCGACCTGAAAAGTGGAAGCAATAAGAGGTAAAGCAGGTAGATAAATATCAATCGCTAAAGGACTGAAAAGAACCAAAAGGGTCAATAACGCCATCTGTTTTTTACTATTAGAAAACTGGCTAGACACACAACACTCCGAATTGGATAAAGAACTTTGGGTAAAGCTTAATCATCTGATGATATGAATGGAAATGATGTATAATCATGAGCATTATTCCTCAGAGGAAATTCACTGTGAACGTCGAAAAACTGGCTCGTATCGATTTAAATCTATTGGTCTGCTTTAAAGTGCTGATTGAAGAGTTAAACGTTACTCGTGCGGCCCACCGATTGTGCTTAAGCCAATCTGCCGTAAGTAAATCACTGGCTAAACTGCGCATTCAATTTGATGACCCGCTTTTCACTCGAAACTCACATGGATTAACACCTACGCCGCGCGCATTGTTTCTTAAACCGAAACTGGATCTGTTGATAAATCAGTTAGAAGTGCTGACTCAACCCGAAGAGTTTTCTCCCCAAAGCAGTGAATACCGTTTTCAAATAGCAGCGGTAGAGAGTGTCTACCCTCTCATTCTACCCCATTTCTTACCGGCGATTTTTCAACAAGCACCTGGCGTGACAATTAGCACACACCCGTGGTCGGATAATACATTTAAAATGCTTCAACGCGGCGAACTGGATTTAGGCTTAACTGGAAAAGATATCGATATAAACGATGCCAAGCTGACTCTTCAACCACCCGATGACATTTGCGAGTTGGAAATTTATCGTGATTACCAAATGTGCATCATTCGCAAAAACCACCCTGCGCTAAAACAACCTTGGAATCTGGAAGCCTATCTCGCCCTACGCCATGTACAAGTACGTTGTGATGGCAACGACCGTTGGTTGCTGGATTATCGCCTTGCAGATATTGGCACCGACCGCGATATTGCCGTCACTGTGCCCGACTTTAACAGTGCCGCAAGTTTATGTTCATACACCGACTTTATCTTTACTGCGCCAAGTCATTTTGTGCAACTTGCGGCCAAACAGCTTGATTTGGTCGTGCTGCCACTACCGTTAGAATTCCCACCTATGGCTTACACTTTATTCTGGCACCGAGACAGAGAAAACGACCCTGCATTAGGCTGGCTACGTACGATGATCACACAAAAAACCGATCACCTTAGATAAAAACACCGCGCTCAATTTGCGCTTAGCGGCTAAAATGAGTAGCTTAACTGTCGTAGTCCTTTTTGGCTCATCTATGGCCTAGTTGTACTCCGACTCTATTGAAGTGATTGCGAACCTCAATGGAATCGTAAACTGCATGAAGCAGATGGAAACAGCTCCCACACCTGAGCATGAAGGAGCGGTAATTTGAAGGAATAACACAGATGCACAACGATACCCAAAGCCGCGTGAATGCAATTCGCGAATGGCTAGCACAACATAATATTGATGCCCTACTTGTCCCTCATGAAGACGAGTACTTGGGTGAATACGTACCAGCGCACAACGAGCGTTTACATTGGCTAACTGGCTTTACTGGTTCTGCTGGTGCTGCGGTAATCACCAAAGACAAAGCCGCTATCTTTGTTGATGGTCGCTACACAGTACAAGTAACAAAGCAGGTTCCTGCTGATCTATTCGAATACCGTCACTTGATTGAAGAGCCTGCACTAGATTGGATTAAAGACCATCTTGCAAATGGCGCGTCTGTGGCAATCGACCCTCGCATGCACAACGCTGCTTGGCTAGACATGGCACAAGCAAAACTTGCTGGCGCACTTGAGCTTAAGATTCTCGATAGCAACCCAATTGATGAACTGTGGCACGACCGCCCTGCTCCTGTGGTTTCTGATGTTCGCCTAATGGCAACAGAAGCAGTTGGTCAGTCAAGTGAAAGCAAACGCCAAGAAATCGCAGAGCTCGTGAAAAAAGCCGGTGCAGACAGCGCAGTGATCACAGCACTTGATTCTATCTGTTGGTTGCTCAACGTTCGTGGTCTAGATGTCTCACGTCTTCCGGTTCTGCTTTCTCACGCGATTCTGCACTCAGATTCAAGCGTGGAATACTTCCTAGATCTAGCTCGTCTACCGGCTGAGTTTGACGCTCACGTTGGTTCAGGCGTGACCGTTCATCACCCTGAAGAATTGCAAACACGACTAGAAACCCTGACTGGCAAGAATGTATTGGTTGACCCTGCGACAAGTAACGCATGGTTTAAGTTGGTTCTGCAAAACGCCGGCGCAACCGTGGTAAGCAAAGCAGATCCATGTCTAATGCCAAAAGCAGCGAAGAACGCCGTTGAAATCGCAGGCATGAAAGCCTGTCATATCCGCGATGGCGTTGCGATGAGCAAGTTCCTATCTTGGTTAGATGCAGAAGTCGTTGCGGGTAACCTGCATGATGAAGCAACACTGGCTGACAAACTTGAAGCGTTCCGTAGCGAAGACCCAACACTGATGGATCTTAGCTTCGATACCATTTCAGCTGCCGGCGGTAACGCGGCAATGTGTCACTACAACCACGAAAACCAACCTGAACCTGGCAAGCTAGAACTGAACACACTTTACCTCGTGGATTCAGGCGGTCAGTACCTAGATGGTACGACAGACATCACGCGTACCATTGCCATAGGTCAGCCTTCACAAGAGATGATTAAACAATTCACTCTTGCGCTAAAAGGTCACATCGGTGTTGCACGTGCACGTTTCCCGAAAGGCACACGTGGTTACCAAATCGATACGCTAGCTCGTCAGCACCTATGGGCGGAAGGCTACGATTACGATCACGGTACTGGTCACGGTGTTGGTCACTTCCTAAGTGTTCATGAAGGTCCAGCGAGCATTTCGAAGAAGCAAATCGATGTGCCTCTGACAGAAGGTATGGTGCTATCCAACGAGCCAGGTTACTACCGTGCAGATGCGTTTGGTATCCGTATCGAGAACCTAGAGCTTGTTGTTGAAACCCCGACTAACGGTGACTTCCCTGTTCTATCATTTGAGTCGCTAACACGCTGCCCAATCGACAAGCGCAACATCAACGTTGATATGCTAACTCGTCCAGAACTTGCTTGGCTGAATGATTACCATCAGAAAGTATGGGATGAGATCAGCCCGCTAGTTGAAGGTGATGTGAAAGAGTGGCTTCGTCAAGCAACGCTACCAGTAGCACACAGCTAGAAGCTAGAAGCTAGAAGCTAGAAGCTAGAAAAAAGTAGAGGGTTGATGTTTTGCATCAACCCTCTTTTTTTGCCTATGTTTCACGTGAAACATAACGATGACCAGTGGCTTTCTTTGCTACTTAACCAGAATACGCCGAGTGCCAATCTCGCCATACTGGGTCAAAGCCTTTGGCTCGAATCATATCTTCCACAGAACCCGCGCTTCGCTCATCACTGATCTCAAACTGCTCGAGTTCAACATCATCCATCGCATACCCACCCGGCTGAGTTTTCGATGCAGCAGACATGCTGGTGATGCCTAACGGTAATGCATTGTCTCTGAATTTCGGTGATTCACGAGTCGATAATGACAACTCAACTTCTGGATTTAGCAAACGATAAGCGCAAATCAACTGCACAAGCTGCTTATCCGTCATGACTGATTTTGGTTGGAGCGCGCCCTCACAAGGACGTAAACGCGGAAATGAAATGGAGTAACGAGTCTGCCAATACGTGCGCTCAAGATAGTCCAAGTGCGCTGCCACATAAAAGCAATCTGTTCGCCACTCTTCCAACCCTATCAAAGCGCCAATACCGATCTTATCGATGCCTGCTTTTGCAAGACGATCGGGTGTATCCAATCGGTATTCGAAATCCATCTTATTGCCACGCAGATGGTGCTCGGCGTAAGTCGAAGGATGATACGTTTCTTGATAGACCATCACCGCATCCAAACCCAATGTCTTGAGCTCGGCGTATTCGTCTTGACCTAGCGGCTGCACTTCCATCGCCAAATAATTAAAGCGTTGCTTAATCATCGGCACCATTTCGCGAAAGTATTTCATGCCCACTTTGGTTTCGTGTTCACCAGTCACCAGCAATACGCTATCGAACTTCATGCGTTTAATAGCTTCAACTTCTGCAACCACTTCGTCCCTATTCAAGGTACGACGCTTGATTCTATTCTCCATTGAGAAGCCACAATAAGTACAAGCATTGGCGCACAAGTTAGAAAGGTACAGTGGAATGTAAAGCGACATGGTATTACCAAAACGCTTGCGAGTTGCCGAGTATGACAGCTGCGCCATTTGCTCTAAGTACGCTTCAGCCGCTGGTGAAATAAGCGCTTTAAAGTCTTCCAAATCACGCTTGGGTTTATTCAATGCTCGCTCGACATCTTGTGCCGTTTTCGCGTAGATCGACATCGAGATGTCGTCCCAATTCAGCTGCTTAAATTGTTCAACGAAGCTCATGTTTTCCTCGCTTAATAGCTAAACCAATCTAGGACTAAAGCTCATCTAGGAATGACGTCAGTGGACTCGACGCAACCGCATGAGAAACCTTACCAGCAAGTCCGGCTTCATAAGCCATACGCCCCGACTCTACCGCCAACTTAAATGCCTTCGCCATCGCAACGGGATCGCTCGAAGCTGCAATCGCAGTATTGACGAGCACGGCATCCGCGCCCATTTCCATCGCACGCGCAGCATGTGAAGGAGCACCGATACCCGCATCCACAACCACAGGAACATTAGCTTGGTCGATAATGATCTCTAGGAAGTCGTGAGAAACTATCCCTTTGTTAGAACCGATCGGCGCACCTAATGGCATGACCGCTGCACAACCCACTTCTTCCAATCGTTTACACAGAACCGGGTCAGCATGACAGTAAGGAAGGATAATGAAGCCTTCACGAACCAGTTGCTCAGCGGCAGCAAGTGTCTCAATTGGATCAGGCATCAAGTACTTCGGGTCTGGATGAATTTCTAGTTTTAACCAGTTAGTGCCCAACGCTTCTCGCGCCAGTTGCGCGGCAAACACAGCATCTTTAGCATTCTTTGCACCCGAGGTGTTCGGCAATAAGTTCACACCCGCTTGTACTAACGGAAGCAAAATATCGTCTTGTCGGTCGTTCACATCGACACGCTTCAACGCCATGGTCGCAAGTTGAGATCCCGACACTTGAATCGCTTCTGCCATTAATCGGCTGTTGGCAAACTTCCCTGTTCCCGTGAACAGTCTTGATTCGAATTGTTTATCACCAATTTTAAGCATCGACTTTAACCCCCTGCGATCGCTTGAAACAAAGAGATGCTATCTCCCTGTGAAAGAACTGTGCTAGCCCACTCACTGCGCGGCACAACATTGTTATTAATTGCAAAAACACAGCCCATTTCAGGCAGCGAAAATTGACTAATGATTTGCTGTAGATTTGACTCACTGGCAACTTGATGTGACTGGTCATTGATGACAATAGTGATCACATCTAAGTCAGCAGCGGTCATTTGTATTGTTTGTTGTTCTGATAACGTCATTGCTTCCAACTCTCTTAATTCTGCCAATTACTCGTAAGCTAAATCTGAGCACACACTTGGCACTGTTTGTCTTTGCTTATCGCCATGGTTTGCCATTGCAGTTTCAACCCATCAAACAGATGCAACTTGGCAGTCTCGACATGAAACTTTCCCGTCGCCAGTTTTTGAATTGCCGCTATCGCTTGGTAGTTACCAAGTGTGCCCACCACCGGACCAACGACACCACTCTCACTACACTTTTGCGTTTGCGGTAATTCGTCGAACGGATACAAACAGCGGTAACAGGCTTTACTCTGCGCTTCTTGTTCACTTGGTATTTGGTAATCAAAGACAGCAAATTGTCCTTGCCAACCAATTGCCGCCGCTGAGATAAGTGGCGTATTTTGCTCGAAACAAACTTGGTTAATGAGCTGACGCGTTGGCATGTTATCGGTGCAGTCGAGCACCACATCTGCTAGCATCACTTCAAGCTGCAGCTGTGCTTTGTCTAATCGCTTATTGAGAGCACGAACTTGGACCATAGAATTAAGTTCAGTGAGTTGCTTTACAGTCGCTTTTGTTTTCGCAACTTGGAGGTCTTGTTCACGATAAATGATCTGACGTTGTAGGTTACTGCTATCAACTTCATCGTCATCAACAACAACCAATTTACCAACACCCGCTGATGCCAAGTACAAACTCGCAGCACTTCCTAACCCACCACAACCGATGATCAGCACATTCGATTTACTCAACCGCTCTTGCCCAACTTCGGCAATTTCTGGCAGAGCGACTTGACGTTGATAGCGAAGGAACTGCTTATCCGTCAGCATGCTCGCCTCTCTTGGTATCCACCAATTCACTATTCTGTTCAGTAAACGTTAGCTGTCTTTCCTTCATCAGTTGTGCAAAAAACTCGATGACGGACTGAGGTGATTCTGCCAACGTAATAACTCGCACAACTGCCAAACTAGAAACACCTGTTTGCCAAACTTGGTCTGCATTAGATTGATCAATGCCACCAATTGCGACCGTCGGAAAGCCAAGCACACAGTCACTACCTGCTTTGTCTTTTGCAGGTCTGAAAGCAGCCTCTGTATTTGTATAAGGAATGCTATCAATCAGCTTTTGATACAGAGCCAAGCGCACCAAACCTTGTGGTTTCGATGGCATCTGTTTTGTGGTGGTTGGGAAAATATGCCCTAGTGCGATGTAGCTAGGATGAATTTGTACGATGCGCAGTAGTTCGTAATAACCATGCGTAGAAAGACCAAGACGAATGCCGGCTTTAGTTATCTGAGCCAAATTCGATTCTTCTATGTCTTCTTGTCCTAGGTGAACACCATAAGCGCCATGCTTGATTGCCAACTGCCAATAGTCATTGATGAACACTTGTGCTTGATACTGACGACCTAGCTCAATTGCTCGAATAATCTGTTGTTCTAAATCGGCTTGTTGTGGGTTCTTGATTCGCAGTTGAATAGTGTTGATGCCTAGTGGCAGTAGACGCTCAATCCAAGCAACATCATCAACGACTGGATAGAGCCCTAGACTTTGCTTAGTTAGAGTTGGAAAGCTAACGCTCTCACCTTGTGCAGACCAACCAACTTGAATACCTAGCCGGTTATCCTCTAGTACAGGTGTGGGGAAATCATCAAATTGGTCAGCCCACTGAGTAGATCTTCCCTCACCAAGGTTGTCATTCAATAGTGTTTCACGTGAAACATTCGCTTGTTGAGTTAGCATTCCTCGAGCAAGTGTTAACGCATCTTCGATAGGAAAATCGAGTACTGTCAGCGTTACTATCCAAGCAAGGTGATGTTCGGGATCAAGCATTGCGTTGAATTTGGACTTAACGGAAAGCGCTCTCACTTCGTTGTTAATTGGGTGATGCCAGATATCAAGCTGAAGCACTTTCTCCTTTTCATCGGATATCTGCGTATCAGCAATGCCAATATAAATCGCTTTCGACGGTTGCTTAGCACACGCTTCTACCGATAAAGCAGAGCGGTAATAGAGCACAAATGAACTCTCATGCTCAGAGTCATAACCATCAATAAGATCTGTCGTTATGCGTGTGGTCTGTTGGTCGCGAACAAGCTGAATAGATTGAGTTGGGCTCACACCCAACTCAATGTCTTCGATGCTAAAACCCTGTTCTCTCGCCAACAACAAACATTGCTGAACTAAACCTGTCAGTTCGATCAATGATGACGGAATAAGGATTTTGCTCATTAGTCACTTACCTCGGCATGTGCTGCTGGGTGGTATAGCTCAGAACCTGACTCTCTAAATTCTTGCGATTTCTGACGCATCCCCTCAAGAGGGTCATCCAGCATTTTGATTGAGATAGCTTGGTCCGCAGCAACTTGCTCTGTGTCTTTCGCATACTCTCGAACCTCTTGCGAGATCTTCATCGAGCAGAACTTTGGCCCGCACATCGAACAGAAGTGGGCAACTTTTCCAGACTCTTGAGGCAAGGTTTCGTCATGGAAAGCGCGCGCGGTATCAGGGTCGAGTGATAAGTTGAATTGGTCTTCCCAGCGGAACTCGAAGCGAGCTTTAGAAAGCGCGTTATCACGCACTTGTGCGCCTGGGTGTCCCTTCGCTAAATCAGCGGCGTGCGCAGCAAGCTTATAAGTGATCATTCCTACTTTCACATCTTCTTTGTTTGGTAAGCCAAGATGCTCTTTCGGAGTTACGTAGCAAAGCATCGCACAGCCATACCAACCAATCATGGCTGCGCCGATGCCTGAAGTAATATGGTCGTAACCAGGAGCAACGTCTGTCGTCAGCGGACCAAGGGTATAGAAAGGAGCCTCATGACAGTGCTCTAACTGCTCTTCCATGTTCTCTTTGATCATATGCATTGGAACATGACCAGGGCCTTCAATAATCACCTGTACGTCGTATTCCCACGCAACCTTGGTCAATTCGCCAAGAGTACGAAGCTCTGCAAATTGCGCTTGATCGTTAGCATCAGCAACCGAGCCAGGACGCAGACCATCACCAAGAGATAGTGCAACATCGTACTTAGCACAGATTTCACAGATCTCTCGGAAATGGGTGTATAAGAAGCTTTCTTGGTGGTGCGCTAAACACCATTTCGCGATGATAGAACCACCACGAGAGACGATACCAGTCACACGTTTTGCAGTCATTGGAACATAACGAAGTAGTAAACCGGCATGGATAGTAAAGTAGTCAACGCCCTGCTCTGCTTGCTCAATCAGGGTATCGCGCATCACTTCCCAGTTAAGGTTTTCCGCAACACCGTTCACTTTCTCAAGCGCTTGGTACATTGGCACGGTACCGATCGGAACCGGACTGTTACGTAGAATCCACTCGCGAGTTTCATGAATATTGCGTCCAGTAGAGAGATCCATAACGGTATCGCCACCCCAACGTGTCGCCCAAACGAGCTTCTCTACTTCTTCCTCAATCGAAGAAGTGACCGATGAGTTACCGATGTTTGCGTTCACTTTGACCAAAAAGTTACGTCCAATGATCATTGGTTCGGATTCTGGGTGGTTAATATTGGAAGGGATAATAGCGCGACCTTCGGCGACTTCTTTGCGCACGAATTCGGCGGTAATATCTTTTGGTAGGTTCGCTCCTAAGCTTTGACCCGGATGCTGTTGATTCAGCACTTCATCGCGATACTTGGCACGCCCCATGTTTTCACGCAGCGCGATATATTCCATTTCTGGGGTAATAATACCTTTGCGAGCATAGTGCAATTGAGTCACACAATGGCCATCTTTGGCACGTCGAATACGTGGTAAATTACCGTAACGAAGATCGTCTAGTGTTTCGTCTTCTAAGCGTTCTTTGGTGTACACCGAGCTTACTTCATCAAGTAGCTCAGTATCGGCGCGCTCTTCAATCCACCCTTCTCTCAGCTTAGGTAAGCCATTATAGAGGTCTATGGTGTGCTCTGGATCTGTGTATACACCCGACGTATCGTAAACGCGTACTGGCTCATTAGGTTCGAATATAGGCGCTTCTTTTGTGCCTCCAATAAGGCTATCAGCGAGTGATATTTCACGCATTGGTACACGAATATCTGGACGTGAGCCTTCTACGTAGACTTTGCTTGAATTGGGGTACGGTTGTACCGAGAGTGTATCAATGAACTGTTTTGCTTCCAGTCTCGCTTGTTTGCGACTCGACATAGCATTTTTCCTTGCTTTGTTATACTAGATAAAAAGTAATTGGATAAAAATGCTTGGCGGATAGATGCGACAAGAGGAGTCAAATTAAGGCTAGTTAAAGCTTACGATATTTGCCTGTAACAACATTCGACTTTTGATAGGTCAACCAGAAAGAACTCCGGTGTGAATATCTTCTCTTGTTCCCTTCGCAGATTCTAATCTGATCAGGTTCAACGGATCCCGAATTAACGGTCTCAGCCTTATGGCACTCCGACAAGTGATATCAGTATATAAAAACGGCTTGGTGAAACCAAGCCGACCTGTTCAATTTTTAACTACTTTGCTAGCTGCGCATCAATAATTGAAAGCCTATCCACGCAGCTGAAATACTTAACACGACATTCAACAATACGTTCAATCCCATCTTAAAGAAAGCGCCCTGCTGCATGAGCAACACATTATCCATCGAGAAGGTGGAAAACGTCGTTAGTGCGCCTAAAAAACCCAAGCCAATCACTTGTCGCCAAGGTTCCGTTGCCAAAAGTTCATTATCGAAAGCTGCTATCAATAAGCCCATCATAAATGAGCCAACAACGTTAACGGTTAACGTACCATATGGAAAACCACGCCCCAATAAAATGACACAAAGTTCAGAAATTAAGTAACGAGAACATGCACCAAATGCACCACCCAATGCAATAAAACCCAAAACGGATAGTTGTCCCATAATTCCCCCAGAAAAGTTAATGGCGACATTGTAATCAAATTTACGGCAATAGTGATTATACAATCTTAGAATTCAGCAAAGTATAGCGCTTAAAACTTATCAAGATTTTAAAAGTTACAGGAGTCACTTTACTTCGATGTAACCCATCAAACCCGTCTTCATATGTTCAATTACATGACAATGGTACATCCAACGCCCTGGGTTATCTGCAACAAATGCCGCTTTCGCACTGCCGTTTTTTCCAAGTAAGACCGTATCGGTATGAAACGGTTCGTCGAGTTTTTTGCCATCTAACTCAAGAACCGTAAATGTGTGTCCATGAAGATGAATAGGATGATGATATTGGGTGACGTTCTTTAGGTTGAAGATATAGGTTTTTCCAATCTCCAATGTTGAAAGCGGCGCTGGAATATTATCTTTGCTCATTCCCTCCCAAGCCCGTTTGTTCATCAGCCAGAATTGGGGGATCGCTTTGCCCGATTGATCAGCAGGAGTGATCGCCCCCTCCCACTCAAACACATAATCGATTTGCTCTGCATTTTTCAAATCGAGATCTGGCACAGGGTTGAGAGGTAATAAAGGCAGTTTCTGGTTGTTCGACAGGTCAGACTCAACAACGTCAAACTCGCACAAAGGGAATGGGAAGCGTCCTTTCATTTGACGCACATAAACACGTGTTCCAGCCTTCGGAGCAATCAATCCGATATCTAACCTCATTCCCGGACCAATTTTGTGCTGAGTGAGCTTATAAGGCGCTTTAACAGGATTACCATCAATAGCAATAACCCAAGCCTCTGCACCTTCAATAGCGATCGGGTAAGTAATGGTATTATCGACATTAGCAATTCTTAATCGCGTAGTGGCATTCTGCTTCAGCGTATAAACAGGTTCATGCACACCATTGACGCTACTCCACTCTCCGGGAGTCCCCATACGAGCGCTCAAGCGCGGCACCATAAGGTTCTTCCACTGACCTAGTTTGTCTAAATGCCAATGCTTGAGGACGACTTCATGCTCTTCATCAAACTGAACCGGCTCTGCCTCTTCAACGACAATTAGCCCGACTAAGCCCATACCAAGCTGCTTCACACTATTCATATGTGGGTGATACCAAAATGTGCCCGCATCTGGTGGTGTAAATTCATAAACGAATGTTTCACCTGGCATGATAGGCTGCTGGCTCAAGAAAGGGACACCATCCATTTCAATAGGGATTCGCAAGCCATGCCAGTGGATTGTAGTCGGCTCTGAAAGCTTGTTAGTAAACCGAATTATAACTTTCTCGCCTTGGCGACAACGAATCACAGGCGCTGGAATCGAACCATTAAATGCGAGTACGTCTGTGTTAAACCCAGGGACCAATTCTGCAGTAGAAGGTTCTGCAGTGATATCGTATATATATTGCCCCTGCTTATTAGTGCTCCGAGATAGAGAACATGCAGGTAGAACGGCAAGCGCGGAGATTGCTAAGGATGATTGAAGAAAGCGTCGACGAGATATATCCATACATAGTTACTCATTAATCCAGATCGGTTGAGTGTAACTAAATATAAATAGTGATTCCCCTTTATTATTAAAATTTCGGGCCACTGATCATTACAGCTAACTGTAGTTTCGTTCGTTCAGTAGATTAAATGCAGCCAAAGTACAGCAGAAAGCCATACTTACGGGATAAGAGTAGAAATAAGCTATAATAATGAGAAGAAACCAGATACAAAAAAGGCTCTGACCTAAGTCAGAGCCTGATATATGGCAGGGGTGGAGAGATTCGAACTCCCAACACGCGGATTTGGAATCCGCTGCTCTGCCAATTGGAGCTACACCC
>NZ_JAWOUN010000029.1:0-36160 GCF_033339395.1 Vibrio sp. 397
TACGGCCAAGAGCAAGAAATCAACATCAGCGCAAAAGCGGGTGACGATATCGAAGAGCTTGCGACTTACATTAACGGCCAAACTGACCTAGTGAAAGCCTCTGTAGACCAAGACGGTAAACTGCAAATCTTCGCTGGCAACAACAAAGTTGAGGGCGAGGTCGAGTTTTCAGGCGGTCTATCTGGTGAACTAGGTTTGGGCGAAGGTAAAAAAGTAACGGTAGATACTATCGACGTAACCTCAGTTGGTGGCGCACAAGAATCTGTTGCTATCATCGATGCGGCACTGAAATACGTAGACAGCCACCGCGCAGAGCTGGGTGCATTCCAGAACCGTTTCAACCATGCAATCAGCAACTTGGACAACATTAACGAGAATGTGAACGCGTCGAAGAGCCGTATCAAAGATACAGATTTCGCGAAAGAAACGACGGCAATGACCAAATCACAAATTCTATCGCAAGCGTCAAGCTCAATCCTTGCGCAAGCGAAACAAGCGCCAAACTCAGCGCTAAGTCTGCTAGGTTAATCAATTTAACAAAGCAAGAAACCAAAGCCAGGCTCATCCCTGGCTTTTTGCTTATTGGCTATAACGATTCAGATGTGTCCTGACATTATGTTCGATAAGGCATTCATATCGATTAGATGATCTCTTTAAATTCCAATGTTTCTGCGATGGTGGCGCAGAGACACCTGAGTCAAGCAGCTGCGCAAAATGTTGAGTCACAACGCAACCTAACTTCGGGGTTTCGAATCAACTCGGCGAGCGATGATGCGGCAGGTTTACAGATATCGAATACTCTCCATGTACAAACGAGAGGGCTTGATGTCGCCTTAAGAAATGCGCACGACGCTTTTTCTGTTGCTCAAACAGCGGAGGGAGCATTGCACGAAAGCAGTGACATATTGCAACGCTTACGCTCTCTGGGGCTTCAAGCAGCAAACGGCAGTTATGACTCAAGTGATCGGCAAAGTATTCAATATGAGGTCGTAGCGCTGCAAGATGAGCTTGATCGTGTCGCGATCACGACAACATTTGCGGATAAAAACCTGTTTGATGGATCTTACGGTTCACAAAGTTTCCATATTGGCGCGAACGCTAATTCAATCTCTTTGACGTTACGTAACATGCGTAGCCATATCCCAGAGATGGGAGGGCAGCATTATGTTGGTGATGCGGTCGATAAAGATTGGCGAGTCACTAAAGATAACCAAACCCTAAAAGTCGAATACCAAGACAGTAAAGGGAAAACCCAAACGGAATCCATTGGACTCAAATTGGGTGACCGTATAGAACAGGTCGCCACTTACATCAATGCTCAACAATCGATAGTGAATGCTTCAGTAACGGAAAACAACGAACTGCAATTCTTCGCTTCTACGATGAATGCGCCAGAGGGTGTGCTTCTCGATGGGAGTTTAGCGGATGAGCTTGATGTGAGCGCTGGTCAATTAGTCACAATGGATGACATTGATATGTCGACGGCAGGTAAGGCTCAGCTTTCAGTTGGGGTGATTGATGCAGCAATTAAGTACGTTGATTCGCACCGAAGTGAAATTGGCAGCTTTCAGAACCGTGTAAACGGCTCGATGGATAACTTAAATACTGTGAATCGGAGTGTTACAGAGTCCAAGAGTCGAATAAGAGATACAGACTTCGCAAGAAAATCTACGGAAATGGTGCGTTCTCAAGTGCTCCAAGATGCGACAACAGCATTATTGGCTCAGGCAAAGCAAAGGCCGAGTTCGGCACTTGGATTACTTAGCTGAGCGGATTTCATTGATGTAAGTCGATTAGAAACAAAATTTCAGGTAATAAAAAACGCTGCCAATGGCAGCGTTTTTTCGTGTTCGATTAAGTAAAAATTACTTAGTTACACGTAGAACTGGAGTTTCACCAACAGTTACAGAACCAGAAAGCTTGTTTAGCTCTTTGATTTCGTCCATGTTAGAGATAACAACTGGAGTTAGCGTTGACTTCGCTTTCTCTTCTAGAAGAGCTAGATCGAATTCAATTACAGTGTCGCCAGCTTTAACAGTTTGACCTTCTTCAGCGATACGCGTGAAGCCTTCGCCTTTTAGTTCAACTGTGTCGATACCGAAGTGAACGAAAAGCTCAACACCGTCGTCAGACTCGATAGAGAACGCGTGGTTAGTTTCGAAGATCTTACCGATAGTACCGTTTACAGGAGCTACCATTTTGTTGCCTGCTGGCTTGATAGCAATACCGTCACCAACGATTTTCTCAGCGAAAACAACATCTGGCACGTCTTCGATGTTTACAATCTCACCAGAAAGTGGCGCGATGATTTCGATAGCACCAGCGTCAGCGCTGTCATCAGATACAAGCTTCTTAAGTTTGTCAAACAGACCCATTGTGTCATGCTCCTAAGGTTTGGTTTTATTCTGTCGAATTATAGTATACCAATATAGCTCATTAGACGACTTTTTTCGCCGTCTAATGGCCATTAAGTATTGAATTACTTGGTACTACCGATTACTGAGCTTTCTCAGCAATAAACTTTTCTACCACGGCTTCGATTTCTTCTGCTGTCGGTAGAGAAAGGGCTTCTTCAGCCATTGCTTTCACTTCTGCGAAGTTAGAGTTACGAACTACTTTCTTCACTTTAGGGATTGAAATGCCGCTCATTGAGAACTCGTCCAGACCCATACCTAGAAGTAGAAGTGTTGCACGCTCGTCACCTGCAAGTTCACCACACATACCAGTCCATTTACCTTCTGCGTGAGAAGCGTCGATAACTTGCTTGATCACAGTAAGTACAGCTGGTGATAGTGGGTTGTATAGGTGAGAAATCATCTCGTTACCACGGTCAACCGCTAGCGTGTACTGAGTTAGGTCGTTTGTACCGATAGAGAAGAAAGACACTTCCTTCGCTAAGTGGTGTGCGATCGCAGCAGCAGCAGGAGTTTCAACCATAACACCGATTTCGATGTTTTCGTCGAACGCGTGGCCTTCAGCGCGTAGCTCTTCTTTGTACTCTTCGATCGCTTTCTTAAGCTCACGGATTTCTTCGACAGAGATGATCATTGGGAACATGATACGCAGTTTGCCGTGTGCAGAAGCACGTAGAATGCCACGTAGCTGATCACGAAGGATTTCACGACGATCTAGACTGATACGTACAGCGCGCCAGCCTAGGAATGGGTTCATCTCTTTTGGAAGATCCATGTATGGGAGATCTTTATCGCCGCCGATATCCATAGTACGGATGATCACAGCTTGACCGTTCATTGCTTCCGCAACTTCTTTGTACGCTTGGTACTGTTCTTCTTCAGTTGGTAGCGCAGTACGGTCCATAAATAGGAATTCAGTACGGTACAGACCAACACCTTCACCGCCGTTACGAAGGATACCGTCACAGTCTTTCACTGTACCGATGTTACCGCAAACTTCTACACGGTGACCGTCAGTCGTTTCTGCGTGTAGGTCTTTCAGTTTCGCTAGCTCTTCTTTTTCAGCTAGGAATGCTGCTTTAACCGCTTTCGCTTCTTCTAACTCAGCTTCTGATGGGTTAACAACAATCTTGTTGTTCATTGCGTCAAGAATCAGCATGTCGCCATTCTTAACTTTCTTCGTGATGTCATTAGTACCAACGATAGCTGGAAGCTCAAGTGAGCGAGCCATGATTGAAGTGTGAGAAGTACGACCGCCGATGTCACAAGCAAAACCAAGCACGTAGTCTAGGTTGATTTGTGCAGTTTCAGATGGCGTTAGGTCGTAAGCAACAAGAATTACTTCTTCGTTGATATCGCTAAGCGAAACAATGTTGATGCCTAGTGCGTTCTTAACAAAACGAGAACCGATATCGCGGATGTCAGTTGCACGCTCTTTTAAGTATTCGTCGTCTAGAGACTCAAGAGCACATGCTTGCTCTTCGATCACTGAGTGGATAGCGTGATCAGCAGTCATCTTGTCGTTTTTGATAAGTGCTAGGATTTCCTCTTCTAGCTCTTCGTCTTCAAGAAGCATGATGTGACCTTCAAAGATCGCTTCTTTTTCTTCGCCAAACGTTTCAAGCGCTTTTTGCTTGATAGTTTCTAGCTGAGCTGCAGATTTGTTACGAGCGTCAAAGAAACGCTGAACTTCAGCTTCTACTTGATCGTCAGAAATAGTGTTTGTGTTTAGGACAATTTCATCTTCTTGAAGTAGTAGTGCTTTACCGATTGCAATACCAGGAGATGCTAGGATGCCTGAAATCATAGCCTTACCTTAAGTTTGGTCAACTTTATAAAACGGGAGAATAATGGGTGCGCTAACGAATAGTTTTAGCTTAGTTTTGAGCCTATTTCCAACGAAGCCATTTTGCTTTCACAAAATGGCTTCTGGAGTAGGAGACCGGATTAGTGTAGTTGGTCCATTAGAGCAACTAGGTGGTCAACTGCTTGCTGAGCTTGCGGGCCTTCAGCAGAAATAGTAACTTGAGTACCTTTTACTAGGCCTAGTGTTTGTAGTTTGAACAGGCTCTTAGCGCTAGCGCTTTTACCGTTAGAAGTCACAGTGATGTCTGCGTCGAATGCTTTTGCTTCTTTAACAAACTGTGCAGCTGGACGAGTGTGAAGGCCGTTTTCTGCTGTGATTTCTACTTGCTTCTCGTACATGTGATATACCCCAATAAATGTATTTTTTGTTAGTTTGTGACCAGATTTTAGCTTAACTGCTTTACATCTTGTGCGCTAGCACGGGAAGAGTTCAAAGCGCGTCAGTTCTGATACTAGTCAAAAGTTTGGTAACTACGCAACTGTTTGCGTGCGTAATCACTTTGAAACCTTTTTGTGTTCTGCTTCTTTATTTTGAAGCTAGAAATAAAACACCCTGATATTACCAAAGGTAGGGCAGGGATCAACAAAAAAGCCCCTAAACGGGGCTTTTTTAAACTAAAAATTGATTTGAACACATATTATTGTTGGTTCTCTTTTTCGGTAAAGATACCTGCAAAGAGTGCTGTACTTAGGTAACGCTCACCGGAACTTGGCAAGACAGTTACAATTGTTTTTCCTTCAAATTCAGGTAGTTCCGCAAGTCGGTTCGCTGCAACAACCGCTGCGCCAGATGAGATACCAGCTAGGATACCTTCCTCTTCCATTAGGCGACGAGCCATCTCAATCGCTTCTTCTGAGGTAACTTGCTCAACACGGTCAATAATGTCTAAATCGAGGTTACCAGGGATGAAACCAGCACCGATACCTTGAATTTTGTGTGGGGCAGGCTGGATTTCTTCGCCAGCAAGTGCTTGTGCAATAACCGGAGACTCTGCTGGCTCAACTGCAACAGAAGTGATGGCTTTGCCTTTTTCACCTTTGATGTAACGGCTAGTACCTGTAATAGTACCGCCCGTACCAACACCAGCAACGAATACGTCGATTTCACCGTCTGTCGCTTCCCAAATCTCAGGGCCCGTAGTCTTTTCGTGGATTTCTGGGTTCGCTGGGTTGTCAAATTGTTGAAGAAGTAGGTACTTCTCAGGATTGCTTGCTACGATTTCTTCTGCTTTAGCAATCGCCCCTTTCATGCCTTTCGCCGCTTCAGTCAGCTCAAGGTTCGCGCCTAGTGCTTTTAGTAGCTTACGGCGTTCTAGGCTCATTGATTCAGGCATGGTCAATGTTAGCTTGTAACCGCGAGCAGCCGCTACGAATGCTAGAGCAACACCAGTGTTACCACTGGTAGGTTCTACAAGCTCTACACCTGGCTTAAGAAGGCCCGCTTTCTCTGCTTCCCAAATCATGTTTGCACCGATACGGCACTTAACACTGAAGCTAGGGTTACGCGCTTCAATTTTTGCGAGAACTTTGCCTTTACTTACTTTGTTTAGACGAACGAGAGGTGTATTACCAATAGTAAGAGAGTTATCTTCGTAGATTTTGCTCATAGTGATGTTCCTTCATTACACGTTGTGTGAATATGGATAGAAGAATATGCGGTATGAAAAAAAGGGAAAAGGATTAAAAAGTTATATCTTATTAGGTTGGCCCAGAACTTGATAAAAGAAAAGGGAAAAGCTGGCGCTGATCCCTTTCCTTAATCTCTAATCGACTATCGTTGGTGCTTAAACTCCGCGACCCACATAGCGGTTGCACCACATATTGCTACAGGCATGACAATGAGGTTCAAAATTGGGATCGTCGTAAATACAGACACTAATACCCCAAAGCCATAGGCCTTACCTTGCTTTTGTTTCAATTTGTAACGCATGTCGTTAAATGGGATTTTGTGGTTATCAAACGGGTAGTCACAATATTGAATCGCGAGCATCCAGGCGGTAAAGATAAACCATAAAAATGGTCCTACTGTTTGTCCAAGGGCAGGGATGAGCAATAACAGGAATAGGCCTATTGCTTTAGGTAAAATGTAAAGGAGCTTTCTCCACTCACGAGCTAAAACGCGAGGAACATCTTTCAGGACGGCAGTGAAACCATCATCATTTACTTTTTGTCCCGTTAAGTACTCTTCCACTTTTTCAGCCAAGAGGCCATTGAATGGCGCGGCGATAAAGTTCGCGAGCGTGCTGAAAAAATAGGAGAAGGTAGCGAGTATCGTCAGAGCGAGTAAAGGCCAAAGAATGTAAGTTAACCAGGATAAAAACTCAGGCAGCTGCCCAATCCAGCCTTCTATCCATATATTAAGGTTTGAAAATAGATAGAAGATGGCACCACCTACAAGCAAGATATTTGCAAGTAGAGGTAAGATGACAAAGCGCCTGATTTTAGGGGCAAGTGCCAATTGTATCCCGTATAGAAAATAACCGAACCCGGTTCTCTGCTGATTGTTTTGCTTCATGTCTATTTTGGCTTCGTGTAAATGAAAACTCATTGTACCTGTGAGGACTTTTCTTTCAATGCCCTGACAAATGACGTCTTGTTAAGTGGAATCGTGGCAAGAATCACAACAAAAAACGGAACTTCTTGCATTAAGTTGTTCTAAATCTACATATAGTTTTGGTAAAGTAAACGTATCATTCAGATTTATTGCACTTGGGTTGCTGCTCAAGGAACTGCGAGTAGTAAAAACAAGTATATTGAGAGTAAATAATGCAGGAATTGCGATTCGTACTCATTGTTGTTGGCGCATTAGCCATCGCGGCATTACTGTTTCATGGTTTATGGAGCAGTAAAAAAGAAGGCAAAGCAAAGTTTGGCAACAAGCCACTTGGTAAGCTGGATGTTGACCAAGAAGACAAAAATGATCTTGTTGAGAAAGAACGAGACTTCGCTCCCGCTCCTGAAGATGACTTTGAGATCATTCGCAAAGATCGCAAAGAACCAGATTTTGGGATGGCGAGCTCTTTCGACAACAAGTTTGAATCTGACCCGTTATTCGGTGGTCCATCTGAAGTCAAACAGACGCAGCAGGAGCCGGATGACATCTCTTCATTTGTTGCAGAAAAAGATAAAGAAGAGGACGTTGAGCCTGTTGTTCAAGCAACAGTAGCTGAAGAGCCATTCCAGCCTGCTGTGGAAGAAGACGTTATTCCCGCCGCGTTTGATATTACGGAGAAAGAACAGCAAGTCGAAACGGTTAGTGAGCCTGTCGTTGCAGAGCCTAAGGAAGAGCCAAAGCCAGAACCTGAAATGCAAGTGATTGTATTGAATGTGCACTGTGCTGGTGAAGAGCCATTTGTTGGTACTGCTTTGTTTGAAAGTATGCAACAAAACGGTCTAATTTATGGCGAGATGGATATTTTCCATCGTCATGTTGACTTGTCCGGTAACGGCAAAGTGCTGTTTAGCGTCGCTAATATGATGCACCCTGGTACGTTTGAGCATGCTGATCCTGCTGAGTTTACAACTAAGGGTATTTCATTCTTCATGACATTGCCTTGTTATGGCGAGGCTGAACAGAACTTCAACTTAATGCTCCGAACTGCGCAGCAAATTGCTGATGACTTAGGTGGTAACGTACTTGATGACCAGCGCAACTTAATGACGCCAGATCGTTTAGCATCTTATCGACGTCAAATAGTTGAGTTTAATGCCGCTAACGCATAATCTTAACAGCAAATAATAATAGGGCTCCGGATGGAGCCCTTTTTCTTGGATTTCCCAACCTCACCGATTGAAAATACACGGGGCTTTACTATGTCTGAATCAGTACTTCAGCGACTAGAAGAACTAAAAGAGTCGTTGCATTACCACGCTGTGCGTTACTACGTGGAAGATAACCCAGAGATCCCTGATGCCGAGTACGACCGTTTAATGCGAGAGTTACTGGATATTGAAGCTGAGAACCCTGACTTAATAACCGTAGACTCGCCAAGCCAACGTGTCGGTGGACAACCTCTCTCTGCGTTTAGCCAAGTGACACATGAAGTACCGATGCTTTCGCTTGATAACGCGTTTGATGATAGTGAACTTGATAGTTTCCACAAGCGCGCACAAGAGCGCGTGGGCAGCCAGAGTGTGAAAGAATACTGTTGTGAGCCTAAATTGGATGGACTCGCCGTAAGTTTGTTATATGAGAATGGCGTTTTAGTTCAGGCGGCCACTCGAGGCGATGGTACTACGGGTGAAAACATCACAGAGAATGTGCGTACGATTAAAGCTATTCCTTTAAAACTCAGAGGTAATGACTGGCCAAATCGTCTTGAAGTTCGTGGTGAAGTCTTTATGCCGAAAGCTGGGTTTGAAAAGCTCAATGAATTAGCAAGGAAGAAAGGCGAGAAAATCTTTGTTAATCCACGTAACGCTGCGGCAGGTAGCTTACGACAATTGGATTCACGTATTACGGCTTCTCGTCCGCTTAGCTTCTATGCATACAGTGTAGGCGTGGTGCAAGGTGCAGAATTGGCAGCAAGTCATTACGAACGCTTTTTGCAAATCAAATCTTGGGGACTGCCAATGTGTCCGGAAACTAAGCGAGTTGAAAGCTTGGCGGATGTAAAAGCTTACTACCAAGATATATTGCAGCGTCGTGATGCCCTCCCTTATGAGATCGATGGTGTCGTTATTAAAATTGACGATATTGCCGTGCAAGAGCGTCTGGGTTTTGTTGCTCGCGCTCCACGTTGGGCGATTGCCTACAAATTTCCAGCTCAGGAAGAAATGACGACACTGAATGAAGTGGAGTTCCAAGTCGGTCGCACTGGTGCGATTACACCTGTTGCTAAACTAGAGCCTGTATTTGTTGGTGGGGTAACGGTAAGTAATGCGACGCTTCATAACGCAGATGAGATAGAACGTCTGCAAGTCAAGATTGGTGATCACGTTGTGATCCGCCGTGCTGGCGATGTTATTCCGCAAGTCGTTTCTGTCATCAAAGAGCGTCGACCAGAAACAGCTCGAGATATTGTTTTCCCAACTCAGTGTCCTGTTTGTGGTTCGCATGTTGAGCGGATCGAAGGAGAAGCGGTAACACGTTGTATGGGGGGCTTAGTTTGCCAAGCCCAACGCAAACAAGCGCTAAAACACTTTGTTTCTCGTAAAGCGTTAGACGTTGACGGTTTAGGCGATAAAGTGATCGAGCAGCTTGTTGATCGTGAGATGGTGAAAACTCCTGCTGACTTATTTAAGTTATCAGCGGGGATTTTAACCGTACTAGATCGCATGGGGCCAAAGTCTGCGCAGAATATTGTGAATGCGTTAGAAAAATCCAAAGAAACAACTTTACCTCGGTTTTTGTATTCACTGGGGATCCGTGAAGTTGGCGAGGCAACCGCAGCAAACTTAGCAATGCACTTTAAAACGTTGGGAGCGATCCAAAATGCTACCGAAGAGCAGTTGATTGAAGTGCAAGACATCGGTGCTGTGGTTGCTCAACATATTACGACTTTCTTTAGTGAAGAACAGAACCAAGCGGTGGTTAAAGATTTGCTTGAACAAGGAATTCATTGGCCAGAGATTAATACTACTGAGCAGGTGGGGGAATTACCATTAGAAGGTAAAACAGTAGTATTAACGGGAACACTTTCTCAACTGGGGCGTACAGAAGCCAAAGAAGCCCTCCAAGCACTGGGGGCTAAAGTGACGGGTAGTGTTTCTAAGAAAACCGATATTTTGTTTGCTGGTGAAAATGCAGGTTCGAAGCTCGCAAAGGCACAAGAACTGGGTATCGAAATTAAAACAGAACAAGACTTACTCGAATTGATGAATTAAGTCTTCTCAAAAAAGCTAAAAAATAACTAAAAGCCCCGTATGGTAAGCATGCGGGGCTTTTTCTTGTTCATAATTAAGTGTTTTTTTATTGAGTAATTGATGCCTTTGTTCTTTTCAGTGATCAAGATCGAACCTTGGGTTATTGGTTTTTTGGGCTTTTTTAGTCTGCGAGTGACTTCAAGTTGATACTTTCAGGCTAAATTTAAATGTTTGATTTTAAATGATATTTTGTTGAGTTGTGTTGGTGTTGTTAAAAATAAGATCTGGATCAATAAGTTATATGGAACTTTGGAGTGGCTCATATTTTTTTAGAAAAAAAATAAGTTCCATTTGGATGTTTTTAGCTGCGAAGTTAGTCTTAATCACGTGGATACACGGTGTGTATGCAGGAACTAAAAAAAGCCAAATTAGAAATAATGAGGTTTGATCAGGAATTTACTTCTCTCCTTCGGCGGCCAACTAAAGGTGAGATAGAAAAATACAGCTATATCCATTTTTAGGAGTTTTTCCATGGACAAATTTTTTAAGGTTTCAGCGTTAACCGCAGCAATGTTTGGTGTTGTTGCTGTCGCTCCAGCTACAGCGTCTACTGAAAGTGCAGCAGGTGGCGAGTACGTAGAGAAAGTGAACGAATTTATGCAAGACTCAAGTCTGAATGCATTATTCATAGTTGATACTCGTTCACGAACTCGTACAACAGGTAAGCCCGGCGGTGAAAATGGTGACCGTTGGAGTCGTCTAAACTACTCTTCTTACAACGCAATTTTAGACTTCACTTCTGGCTACCACGATGGTTGGGTGGGCGCAGATGTTGCGGCTTACTACTCTGGCGATCTTTACAACGATAGTCTTTACAATTCAAACGAAGGCTACCTATGTAACGAAATCTCAACTTGTAACAACCTAGACTGGGGTGCAGGTGATGGTCAGCAGCTTAAAGTTTACAAAGCAGCGCTGAAATTCAAAGCAAACGAAAACTTTAATGCTCGTTTTGGTATGTTACAGGCTGGTGGTAACGGTACAATCGGTAACGTTTGGAGCTTTGTACCTGGTACTTACCGTGGTTTCGAACTGAACGCTAAACTTGGTGATTTCAACCTAAGCTACTTTGGCGCAGACCAATTTACAGCACCTTGGCTGCTTCACGAAGATGATTACGCACCAGCGCTTTGGTCTGACACTTCATGGAGCTACCTACACTCTCTAGGCCTAAACGGTAACCTAACTGACAGCTTGTTTATGCAACTTGGTTTGGGTCAAGCTACTGGCGTTCAATATGCAAATGGTGTTGACTGGGGTGCAGGTCAAGTAACTAGCTACCACAACGAAACTGACAACACTTCTTACAAGGCTTACTTGAAGTACACTGTTAGTGACCGTACAACTCTAGCATTTGATTTCTACGGTGTTGACGATGATGTGAAATACGATGGTCTAGGTTTCCACACTGGTCTATCTTTGAATCAATCTTTTGGCAAGCTAGCTTGGATGTCTGAGTTGCGCTACACAGACACAGATAACCGTGCGGACTTCGTTCCTCGTACTATTCATACATATGGTATGAACAATGGTACTTGGTCTCAGTGGTGGGACGCGCTATCTGACTGGAACAAAGCGGGTGAGCTAGCATGGTACAACCGTCTATCTTACAACCAAGGTAACGGCTGGAACTACTACCTAGGCTTTGGTTACGGTACTGGCGCTGACTCTGCAGCAAGCGGAGCATCAGGTGACTGGGATTACGAAAGCGAATACGCAGTTAACGCAACAGTATCTTACTCACTACAAAGTGGCGCGCTTAAAGGTTCTACCATTCGTTTACACGGTACAATCCTAGAACGTGATGAGTACGCAGGTGCTGGCGATGCGGATGAAACAGACTTACGTCTACAAGTTCTTATCCCTTACAGCTTCCACTAATACTTAATGGGATAATAAAAGGAGCCGCTAGGCTCCTTTTCTATTTCACTTCTCGGCCGTCGTATATTTTGCAATATAACGGCGGCAACATATGTACATTACCGTTTGGCAACTCACACTTTATCTCTGGGCCTAACGTACGACCACCGGATGCACCATTAGCATTAGTGGTTAACGGAATTATGGCAAAAGATATTACTAATAGACCAGATAAAAATCTCATAATAATCACCTTAATATAAACTTTAAATATCTACGTGCTTGTATAAACCGTGACTACGCAGAAAGGCAAGGTTGAATAGGGCTCTTATATCAAACTAATCTCTTACTTCTTTACTATTCCCATTCCCCACCTCTAAATCGACACATTTCACTTGGAATATTCGTGACGTCGCCACTTGGCATCTTACATTCGACTATAGGTCCCAAATTAGTTGTACCGCCGTTTCCGTTGTTGTAGGCAAAGGAAGAAAAAGAAAAAATACCGCACAACATCAAAAAGAGAAGCTTATTCATAGTACATCCTCTTACTTACCAAATAAAAAGCACTCAACTTAAATGCTTATGCGTTAAGTATGTATCCGAGGATAAAAAGATCAAAAAATAATTCAATAAAGTTTTATTTTTTAAAATAAATTTAGATCGATAATTTACCTAGATATATTTCTATCTTATTGATTGTCGTGTGTTGAATAATTAAATAATAGGAAATGGGAGGTAGGGTATTAATAATATTACTAATACTTATTTTTTTCTCGATTTTAATTAAGGTAATGAAATGAAAGCAGTTGTTTAGATTAAAGTAATGGAGCATGATTTGCCCCATTACTTTGGCATAAATTAATTAGAATCAGGCTCAATGATTAAAATAATACCTTCAACATCGGTGATTCTTACGCGGGTACCGGCTGGAAGTGCTTGATCCGATTGTGCGGACCATGTGGTATCGGCTACCTTGATGCGATTGAGCCCGACGGAAAAGTCTTCTTCAAGGATAAGAGTACGCCCAATCAACTGCTTGTACTTTTGGTTCAGATCTCTTTCTTGGTCTTCTTGCTTGTCTTTAGACCATTGTCGTCGCCACCAAAGCCAGGTGGTGATTAAGCTGAAGCTTGCAAAGCAAAGCCATTGCAATTGCCAGCTCATTGGCAAAACGGTCATGAGTGCTCCAACGATAAGTGCAGACATCCCGAGCCAGAGAAAATACCCTGCGGTACCAAGTAGCTCAACTGCTAAAAGAGCAAAGCCAAACGCTAGCCAATGCCAGAAAGAGATACCTTCCAACAAACTAAAAAAGTCCATAAATTATTCTTTATCTTGCTGTTTAAACATTTCTGCTATCCCTGCAACCGAGCCCATTAGTCCGGTTGCTTCTAATGGAAGCATAATGATTTTACCATTTTCGGCTTGACCAATGCTCTTGATCGCTTCGGTATAACCCTGTGCAATGAAGTAATTGACGGCTTGCATGTCACCTTTTGCAATGGCTTCGGAAACCATGTAAGTCGCTTTTGCTTCTGCTTGCGCGGCACGCTCACGTGCTTCTGCATGGAGAATAGCAGACTGCTTTTCGCCTTCAGCTTTTAATATCTCTGATTGTTTATGACCTTCGGCCTTTAATATCTCAGCTTGGCGAACCCCTTCTGCTTCAAGAATTTCCGCACGCTTATTACGCTCGGCTTTCATTTGCGCATTCATTGCAGCGGTCAGATCGGCTGGTGGCTGGACATCTTTAATCTCAATTCGTGTGACTTTTACGCCCCAAGGGTTTGTTGCTTGGTCAACAATCGCCAACAGCTTAGAGTTGATCATGTCGCGTTGGCTCAGCATTTCGTCCAGTTCCATTGAACCTAAAACGGTACGAATGTTCGTAAGGGTCAAGTTTCTAATAGCGTGTTCTAAGTCGTTGACTTCATAAGCCGCTTTTGCAGCATCGATCACTTGAACAAATCCGACAGCGTCAATAACCACGTTAGCGTTATCTTTTGAAATGACCTCTTGCGCAGGAATATCGAGAACGCGCTCCATCATGTTTACTTTTTGACCAACTTTATCAACGAATGGAATGATCAAGTTTAAACCCGGCTTTAATGTGTGGGTGTAGCGTCCGAAGCGTTCAACTGTCCAGTTGTTTCCTTGCGGAACCGTTTTAATGGCTGAAGATAAGATAACGACAGCAAGAACGACGAAAATACCGATGGTGATCAGTGAATCAATTGGCATGAGTTATTCCCTTAAGTGCATAATATTCGATTCATTTTTACCTATTTATAGACAATAGACAATTGAAGTTCTGAGACCTTTGAGAGGTTATTGGTTTTTTATATGACAAAGGCCGGAAATCCCGGCCTTTGTTGTCTTCTTCCTAGAAGAATGCGACGCTTAGTACAAAATTGAGTAAAGCTGGCGACGATATTTGCTTGCTAATGCGTTACCTTGACCTAGCGCACTGAGAATATCCATAAAAGTCTTCTTCACGTCACCGTCTTGGGCGCCCAAGTCTTTTTTAAGAATATTCCACAGCAGTTCCAACGCTTCTTCATCCCGACCAACTTGGTTGTATTGTACCGCCAATTCACAAGCGAGTTCGAAGTTTGCCATGTCTGCTGCGTATGCTTGTTCTAGTCGCTGTAACTCAGGGCTATCTGCAGCCTGCAAATGCAGCTCGAGCTTGGCTATTAGGCTCTTGTAGTAGTTATCTTGATACTCGAGAGGGATAGCGTTCAGTAGTTCTTGGGCAATATCAAATTGTTTGGTTTCTAGCAAACAATCAGCCATCGCGAGTTTCACATCACCACGCTCTTGCAGCTCTGGCGGCAAAGTGTGGATGATGCTCAAAGCCTGAGCATGCTCACCTTGCTGAAGAAGTTCACTGACTTGTTTTAATAGTTGTTCATCTGGGCTTGGCAAATGCTTTTGTAGCATGGTAGCAATGGCATCAATTGGCTGGGAGCCTCCCAGACCATCGACGGCTTGACCATTTATAAACAGCGCGATAGTTGGCAATACTTGCACGCCAAATTGAGACGCTAAAGCGGGCTGATCTTCACAATTTAGTAGAGCAAGCGTAAATGCACCGTTGTACTGTTGAGCAAGAGATTGCAACTCAGGGAGTATCTGTGCGCTTTCTGGCTGAGCGTTGGCCCAAAAGTGGATCAAAACGGGCGTGTTCATTGATCCTTCAAGCGTTTCGCGAAAGTTCTGTTCTGTTATCTCAACGATAAATGGGGATTGCATCAGAGTATCCTTGCCTTGTGTCTTGTCGTTGATATTAGATATGGAGTTGATTTAGGTGAAATTCAAGCGACATTCACCATCAATAATGAATCATTCTATTTTGAGAAAACGTGAGGTAATAGAGTGAGGTTATTGCTGCTCAGGTGTTAGATAAAAAGAAAACGCTGCCGAAGCAGCGCAATTCTAATGCTATTTGTTAGTGCGGTATCAAAATAGGATGAACATGGTCAACACTACACCCACACTAAGCCAGTTAAGCTGATTTAATGTCATTGTTGCCTCGCAGTAGTATAAACATTGCTACAAAACGTAATGGGTGGCGATACCAAATCTAAGCAACTCAATCACTTTAAGCGAAAGAATCCCCGCTGAATTGCGTAGAAATTGATTCGTTTAGTTGAGGTTTTTTTAACCTACATGTTCATAGTGACATCACATTGTTACGGTGAAATTACATTTCGACAAAACTTTTTTATGCAGCCTGTCGCAAAATTTTATCAAGTGCACGGGTTGGTAATAGTCTTTTCAAGACTGCGAATAATTTAGTCGGTGTAGTAATTCGATAACGAATTTTCGGTGAAACGCTAGTTAATGCATGAAGAACTGGTGCGATGCAAGACTCTGCAGGTAAAACAAATCGATTATTAGACTTGTCGTTGTTGAGTCGCTCTCTTTGTCCTTCATAAGCATGACGATGGGGGCTAGATTCAATATCAACCCACTTCTCAAAGGCTCGTAATGCATTGTTTCTAAATTGAGTTTCGATCGGTCCTGGTTCTATCAATGCCACTTTGATATTCGTATCCGCAAGCTCTAGCCTGAGCGTATCTGTCCAGCCTTCTAAGGCAAATTTTGATGAATTATAGGCGCCACGGTATTTCATTGCGGCAAAACCAAGAACAGAGCTGTTTTGTATGATGCGTCCTTCGCCTTGCTGGCGCATATGAGGAAGCACTTCTCTGACCAACTGGTGCCAACCAAAAAAGTTGGTCTGAAATTGATCTTGAAGAGCCTCGGTGGGTAAGTCTTCCAGTGCTCCGGGCTGACCATAGGCACCATTATTGAACACTGCGTAAAGCTTACCTTCTGCTAACTCTAGCGCTTGCTTCACGCCCGAAGAAACGCTTTCTGGGCTATTTAGGTCTAGATTGATGCAGGTTAGCCCTTCATTAATTAGGCGCTGGACATCTTGTTCTTTCCTACAAGATGCAATGACATTAAATCCCTTGTTTTGTAGGGCGTGAGCGCACACGTAACCGATGCCGGTTGAACAACCCGTAATAAGAATCGACTTTTTCATAATTTAATTTAAGACTCAGAAACATTGATTGGAGCCATCATTCATCAGCTCCGGTCATGAAGCAAGTGCTTGAGTGCTGGCTCTATTCTGGAGTAGCTAAATTTAAAGCCCAGTTCGGTGAGTTTTTTGGGTTTGGCTCTCATGCTATCAAACAATAAGCAGGAAGATTCTCCCATTAGGAGTTCCATCACCCATTTAGGCGTGAACAAGATATGGGGACGTTTTAGCGTTTTGGCTAGTGTACCGCTGAATATACGATTAGTCACAGGATGGGGGGCGCACATATTGAATGCACCGTGGGCATGTGGTGTTTCAAGCAAGTACATGATGGCGCGGACCATATCTAGGATGTGAATCCAAGGCATGTACTGATTACCGTTCCCAAGTGGGCCGCCTACGCCAAGCTTGTAAGGTAATAGCATCTTTGCCAACGCACCACCATTAAGGCCGAGTACCACGCCAGTTCTCATTAGACAAACCCGAGTTTGCTCCGACTCTGCGCGCTTGGCTATTTGCTCCCACTTTGCACAAACCTCGTGAGGAAAGTCGTCGCTATTAACATGTAAGCACTCATCAAACGGATGGTCTTGTTGATCACCATAGTAGCCAACTGCCGAGCCACTAATAAAAACAGAGGGAGGTTCGGTACTAGCGTGGATCAGCTCAACAATTTGTTCGGTAATTTTCCAACGACTTTTGCAGATTTTTTCTTTTTGCTCGCTGGTCCACCTTTTATCCGCAATAGGCTCACCTGCAAGATTAATGACGGCATCAACGTGATTGAGATCGGCGAACGACTCGAGCGAGTCAAGGTATTCGATATTACCCAGATCAGCATGCTGTAGGCGTTGTTTTGCTCGCTCTGGAGAGCGTGTAAGTAGCATAACCTGGTGAGTTGATAGCAGCTTGAGCAACTCCGAGCCAATAAACCCAGTGCCACCTGTGAGTAATATCTTCATGTTATCTCTTTGAATGTACACGTATTAGAACATTATAGTCGCTTTGTGCTTAGCTTGATCATCTCTACACCATTATTTCTGGGGTAGTGACAAGCTGGCAGAGATACTATTAACTTCACATATTAGAAAATATGTAACTAAATGTTATAGATGGCGCTAGTGCATTCACGGTAGAAGAGTGAAATCTATGCCAGACTAGAAGTTATCGCTCATTGGAACGAGCGTAATCAGTTTGCACAATCAAGGAGGATAGGCATGGAAGCATTTGTTGCGCTTTTTCGAGCGCTCCTCAATAGTGCTCGTGACTTATTACCCATCATCATTGTTATCACTTTTTTCCAATTAGTCGTTTTGCAAGAGCCGCTGCCCAACCTGGTCTCCATTCTTTTTGGCTTGTTGCTTGTCGTTTTAGGATTAACCTTTTTTATCTTTGGCCTAGAACTTGGTCTTTTTCCTATCGGAGAGAGTATGGCTCAAGCCTTTGCAAAAAAAGGCAGTGTGTTTTGGTTATTAGTCTTTGCGTTTTGTTTGGGGTTTGGCACCACGATAGCTGAACCTGCATTGACCGCGGTAGCGGAAGAAGCCTCAGAAGTTGCGGCAGAGGGCGGAATGATCGCTAACTCAGAGCAGTCCATGCAGGATTACGGAGAAGGACTTCGAGTAACAGTAGCTCTCTCTGTGGGGATAGCCATCGTTATCGGCGTTTTGCGTATCTTAAAAGGGTGGCCGATTCATTACATGATCATTGGTGGCTATGTAGGCGTTGTAATACTGACGTGGTTTGCACCTGAAGCCATTATTGGCATCGCTTACGATTCCGGAGGTGTAACCACGTCCACCATAACAGTACCTTTGGTCACTGCACTGGGCGTCGGTTTAGCGTCTTCTATTAAAGGGCGCAACCCTATGGTGGATGGCTTTGGTTTAATCGCTTTTGCCTCGCTGTTACCGATGATGTTTGTGATGGTTTACGGAATGGTCGTAACATGATTTCAATTGATCATTTCCTAGACACTTTATTATCGACCGTTAGAGACGTCGTTCCCATCGCCAGCATTATTTTTGGTTTTCAGTTAGCCGTGTTAAGGCGTCCTGTTAGCAACCTTAAGAAAGTTTTGCTTGGGTTCGTTTATGTGATTTTCGGGCTAGCTCTTTTTTTACTTGGATTAGAAATGGCGTTGTTTCCACTTGGGGAGACGATGGCTGTGCAATTAACGGCGCCGGAGTTTTTACAAGAGTTCAAAGTATCTGTAGGGAAAGCCTTAATGTGGGTCGACTATTATTGGGTTTACACCTTCGCCTTTTTTATAGGCTTTAGTACCACGATTGCAGAGCCTTCTTTAATCGCTGTAGCGATAAAAGCAAGCCAAGTCTCTGGAGGAAGTATCAGTATTAACGGCTTGCGCGTAGCCGTTGCGTTTGGGGTGGCAATTGGTATTGCATTAGGTAGTTACCGGATTGTCGTGGGCGATCCCATTCATTATTACATCATCGCGGGTTACATCGTCGTTGTGATTCAAACGTTTTACGCTCCTAAGCTTATTGTTCCACTCGCCTACGATTCTGGAGGCGTAACAACTTCTACCGTCACTGTCCCACTTGTAACTGCATTAGGGTTAGGGCTTGCTTCGACCGTCCCTGGAAGAAACCCAATGATTGATGGCTTTGGCTTGATCGCGTTTGCCAGTCTATTTCCTATGATCTCTGTGATGGGCTATGCGCAAATAACCCAGTGGCTGAATAAAAACGTCTCGGAGGAAGAAGAAAATGCGCTTTAAATTGATACTTGCGTTTGTTGAAGACAGCAAAACAGACAAGGTGTTGGACGCTGCACGCGATGCTGGTGCGACCGGTGCTACAGTGATTAACAATGCTCGCGGGCAAGGTTTAAATCAAAAGCGAACGTTTTTTGGTTTAACGCTAGAAGTGCAAAAAGATGTGCTGCTGTTTGTAGTCGAGGAACATCTTTCTCGACACATATTAGAAACCATTAATGAGGTTGGTGAATTCGACAGAGAGTCGGGGCAGGGCATTGCTATTCAGATCGATATTGAAGATGCAGTCGGTGTCGCGCATCAAGTAGAAACGTTGACCAAAGTGGTTGAGGATGAGTTATGAGCAGTCAAACGATAATTAGAGTTCGAGATGTAATGGCGGCTACTTATGTCATGGTTGATGGGCTAATGACAGTTTATGAAGGCATAACGCTAGCGAAAAAATACCAAGTCAAAGCACTGGTGGTGAAAAAGCGAGATGATAATGATGAATATGGCATCGTGTTGATGAATGATATCGCCAAAAAGGTGCTGGCGAATAATCGTTCTCCTCAGCGCACAAATATTTATGAAATCATGACCAAGCCCGCTTTGTGTGTCGAACCAGATATGAACGTAAAATATTGTGCACGTTTGTTTGAGCGATTTGGCATAAGCAGAGCGCCGGTCATTGAAAGTGGCGAGGTCATTGGGATGGTGAGTTATAACAATATTGTCATCAACGGTATGGTGCGAGAAGAAGTGTAATAGGTTGATATAAATGAAAAATCAACGAATTTTTTCTCAAGTCAGCGACTGTTACAAAGAACTAAAATATTTAATATATGTTAGGTTGCATATGTGTTAATTCACCATTATTCTTTGCGCCCTAAGCCTAATGTCGAGGAATCTGTATCATGCCTTTAGTCTCTTGCCCCGTGTGTGAGAAACAAATCTCAAAACGCGCTCATGCATGTCCAGGATGCGGAGAGCCCGATCCGCTGCACCATCTAGCCAAATCAAAATTTATGTCGATGGTGTTTTGGATACTGGTGTTGGTTGGAACAGCGTATGCAGCATGGTTCTATGTTTTGCCTATGGTCATTGAATCATTGCGCTATCAGTAGTATTCAAACCGTCGTAGGTTGAGCTGCTAAAAAAATGCCGTAGAATGACCTCATACTTTTTGAGGAGACGATGTCGTGAAACTATTTTTTGCCTCAGACCTGCATGGCTCTTTGCCAGCAACTAAAGAAACCATTGATCTATTTTTGGCCTCTGGTGCGCACCACCTGATTTTGCTAGGAGATACGCTAAACCATGGGCCGCGAAACCCTATTCCAGAAGGCTACAACCCTCCACAGGTAGCAGACTTATTGAACCAATACAGTGATCAAATTATTTCTGTACGTGGCAACTGTGATAGTGAAGTGGACCAAATGCTATTAAAGTTTCCAATGATGATGGATTACTCATGGGTGCTACTTGAATCTGGCAAGAGAATCTTTTTGACTCATGGTCACTTGTACAACTCTGAAAAACGGCCGCCACTGCGTGAAGGTGATATTATCGCCCACGGTCATACACATGTTCCCGTCGCAGAGATGCAAGACGGAGCCATTATATTCAACCCAGGCTCGATGACATTCCCACGTAATGGCTTACCGAGAAGCTTTGGTACTCTAGAAGACAATAAGCTAACGGTAAAAACGCCAGAAGGCGAAGTATTAGCACAAACCATGATTTAACGGTTTTACTAAGTAAAAAAATAGGGAGCGAATTGCTCCCTATTTTGTGTCTGAATGTCCTAAATCGCGTTCTGGGTCGATAATGTCTCTAACGCGCTGTTTTAGCACCTTGGCTTCAGGAAAGCCGCTGTCTTTTTTCCGTTCCCAAATTTGTTGGCCATTACAGAAAATTTCGAAGCGACCACCTGTGTCTGGGTGTAAGCTGATTGTTTCTATTTCTTCGCTAAAAGTATGCAGTAATTCTTGCGATAGCCAAGTTGAACGCAACATCCAGTTGCACTGGCGGCAGTAATAAATATCAATGATTGCTTTATCCATGAAACTTTCCTTTTAATCTTTTTAAACCAGCAACTTGATGCCCACGGCAAACGTGAGAATTTCGAATGCAACTTTAATCACTCTGTTACTGTATCGAGTCGCGGCCCATGCGCCTAAACTGCCGCCTAGAAATGAGCTTAACAATAAAACAGGCAGCCAAGCCCAGTGAATAGGGGCCCCTGCCTGTACGACGGCAATGCCTCCAATGCCATTCCAAAACAGGCCGACACAAATCATGGTGTAAGCAACGGCTTGTTTGTAGTCGTAACCAAACCAGCGCACCAAAAATAGTGTCACGAGCAAACCAGAACCTGCGGTAAGAGATCCGTTGATGATGCCGATAAACAGTAAGCCAATTCCACCAATAACCCAACCAATAGGATGACGGTTGCGTATTACTTCAGCTTGGCCTAGCGATGTCTTAAATCGCGAGTAGATACCTAGCGCTAGGATCATCGTACCGAGCATCTTTTCCGCGATACCATCAGGGATCTGTACAATTAAGTTAGCCCCTAAAATCACGCCAATACTACCGGACAAGATAAGGTAGAGCGCGATTTTCCATTTAATAGTGCCTGATCTTAAATGCGTGCTTGCTGCGCCTAAGCCTAAAGCGACCGAAGCCACTTTATGTGTGCCTAGCGCAACGGAGAACGGTAAGCCGAGAAAGATGAGTAAAGGGAATTGAAGCAAGCCTGCTCCGCCACCGGAAAGTGAAGCCAGCGTGTTGGCGATTAGTGAACCGAAAAAAAGGGTAAGGGTATCTAGCCAATCCATAAGCAAAACAAAGGGGGCGTCTTGCCCCCTTATCATCCAATCAAAATTAGTTTTTAAACAGTACCGAAGAACCGTGGTTCAAGCTAGTGAGCAATAGTGTTTTTTCGTTCACGACGTCAATACGACGACTTTGCTCCGCATCTAGCTTAAAAATTTGAGTAATTAAACGTAGCTGTGCTTCGGAAAAGTCTTTTGATTGAGAAGATGAAATATCTTTAAACTCCGAAGGCGAGACCAACAAATAGTTGTCACTTACTTCCCAGCGGCCTTTTTCCGAGATATTTATCGTTGATTCTGCGGTTGAACCTTGAGCGAATAGTTTTATATTTGCTACGCGAATATAGTCACCATTAGGGAGATATTTCACGTTTGATTCAACATTAACTCGGCGTAGTGGGCCGACAGTATCGTCAGGCAAGCTGTCTGTAATGACTGTCACCATGGTCGACTGCCATTCGTTTGCTGTGAGGAGCTGCTCCACTTTTAGGTCACTTCCCCAATACAACCAACTACTGAAAAGAACGGATACGGCCAAAACCGCAGATGCTAATTTAATCTTCATATTGGCCTCCTTTATTTGCAGATGTCTGTTGGATCGTTTTGACCTGCGAAAATACGCAGTGTTACGTTCTCGTAAGAGTGGTTACTGTCATGAATATAGTTCAGAATCAGCTGGTTATTTTGTCCACCAGTGGCAATCACTTCAACTGGCAACGAGTCTTCTGCATGGTGCTTCACGTAGCGCTCAATGCATTGCTCTATTGAGGGCAACCAGTTGTTGATTTGAGGGTGATTTACAGGTGTCATCACTGGTACATTTTGATACTCACCAATCTGACGGAATTGGGATTCCGCAGGGTTCGTGAATAACAATACGCAAACAGGAAGCAGCAGAGACAAAAAGATAATGACACGCGGTAGCCAGTTAATCGTGTTAGATGCTGGCTTCGGCTGAGTTTTAGTCGGCTCTACTAGAGGCTCAAGATCAGCAGTAGTATCGGTCACTACCTCTGTTGGTGGCATATCGCTCGCTTCTAACTCCACTGCTGGCGCTTCTTGTTCAGAAGCGGTTTCTTCAACGTCAGTGTTAGAGTCAGTAGAAAATGGGCTCAAGCGTTCCACTGAACAAATGAGTTGGTAGCCACGTTTAGGTACCGTTTTAACAAACTCTGGAGATTTTGTTGAATCCTTCAACATCTTACGCAGAGTAGAAATCGCTTGAGTCAGGCTTGAGTCATCCACCTCAAAACCTTGCTCACGCCAAACAAACTCGTGAAGCTCGTTACGGGTTAAAACTTCGTTTGGTCTCTCTGCCAACATCAGAAGTATACGGCTTTCGTTGCTTCCTAATCGTACAACGTCGTTGCCGTTTTGTTGGTCAGCGAGCGAATTACTATTTGGATCAAAGGTGAACCTTTGAGCAAGTAGAAATTTGGTGCCAATGTTAGTCATTTAGTTCTTCTTAGATGGATGATGTTGTAATTATGGTGATTTATGTCACAAAATTACCGGGGCGCTTGGAGTGCGCACGACATTTTAGATGCTTTTAGACGGGTAGGATAATTAAAATTTTCTAAAAAAACACCGTTTTTAGCAATATTGACCTTGAATTTACATTTGTCAGCCACATGTTAAATGACATCTCGGTAAGGTGATTTCAAGGGGAAAGTCACAAACTTGTCCCTATGAAAAAGCCAATTAGTTTAGATGTTATGGAGCACACATGAGCGAAACCGTATCTCAAAATAAAGAAACTCGTGGTTTTCAATCAGAAGTAAAACAACTACTGCATTTAATGATCCATTCTCTTTATTCAAATAAAGAGATCTTTTTGCGCGAGCTGATCTCTAACGCATCAGATGCATCAGACAAACTGCGCTTTCAGGCGTTATCTAACCCAGATCTATACGAAGGTAATGCAGACCTTTGCGTGAAACTGTCGTTTGATGAAAGCGCAAATACCTTAACCATTTCTGATAACGGTATCGGTATGAGCCGTGATGATGTGATTGAGCACTTAGGAACAATCGCAAAATCTGGTACAGCTGAGTTTTTCTCAAAGCTATCTGAAGAGCAGAGCAAAGACTCTCAGCTTATTGGTCAGTTTGGTGTTGGTTTCTACTCGGCATTTATCGTTGCTGACGCCGTTACCGTGCGCACTCGCGCTGCGGGTCTAGCCGCTGATGAAGCGGTACAATGGCACTCAGCGGGTGAAGGTGAGTACACCATCGAAAACATTACCAAAGAGTCACGTGGTACCGACATCATTCTTCATATGCGTGAAGAGGGTAAAGAGTTTTTGAATGA
Source organism: Vibrio sp. 397 (assembly GCF_033339395.1). NCBI lineage: Bacteria > Pseudomonadati > Pseudomonadota > Gammaproteobacteria > Vibrionales > Vibrionaceae > Vibrio > Vibrio sp. 397. Next base: position 24,427 of record NZ_JAWOUN010000029.1, read on the forward strand.
GTGGCGTCTACGTGACGTTATCAGTAAGTACTCTGATCACATCGGCATTCCTGTTTCAATCCAAACTGTCGTTCGTGATGACGAAGGCAAGGAAACAGATGAGAAGAAGTGGGAGCAAATCAACAAAGCCCAAGCACTGTGGACGCGTAACAAATCTGATATTTCAGAAGAAGAGTATCAAGAGTTCTACAAGCACGTATCACATGACTTTGCCGATCCCTTGGTCTGGAGTCATAACCGTGTAGAAGGTAAAAACGACTACACGAGCTTACTATACATCCCATCGAAAGCACCTTGGGATATGATGAACCGCGACCACAAATCAGGCTTGAAACTGTACGTACAGCGCGTATTCATTATGGACGATGCAGAGCAATTTATGCCGTCATACTTACGCTTCGTACGTGGTTTAATAGACTCAAACGATTTACCGCTAAACGTATCGCGTGAGATCTTACAAGACAATAAAGTGACTCAGTCTCTACGTAATGCTTGTACTAAGCGAGTGTTAACGATGCTCGAGCGTATGGCCAAGAATGACGAAGAGAAATACCAATCATTCTGGAAAGAGTTTGGTCTTGTGATGAAAGAGGGCCCTGCGGAGGACTTTGCAAACAAAGAGAAAGTTGCAGGTTTATTGCGCTTTGCCTCAACTGAAGTGGACTCTTCTGAGCAAACTGTGGGCTTGGCGTCTTACGTTGAGCGCATGAAAGAAGGTCAAGATAAGATCTACTACTTGACGGCAGACAGCTATGCAGCTGCGAAAAACAGCCCTCACTTAGAACAGTTCAAAGCGAAAGGCATTGAAGTTATCTTGATGTACGACCGCATTGATGAGTGGCTGATGAACTACTTAACTGAGTTTGATGGTAAACAGTTCCAGTCAATCACTAAGGCTGGGCTTGATCTAAGTCAGTTTGAAGATGAAGCAGAAAAAGAGAAGCAAAAAGAAACCGAAGAAGAGTTTAAGTCGGTTGTAGAGCGCACGAAGTCTTACCTAGGCGATCGTGTGAAAGAAGTTCGTACGACCTTCAAACTCGCATCTACGCCTGCTGTTGTGGTAACGGACGATTACGAAATGGGCACTCAAATGGCGAAGCTTCTTGCGGCAGCTGGTCAAGCTGTGCCGGAAGTGAAATACATCTTTGAGCTAAACCCTGAGCACGAATTGGTTAAGCGTATGGCTGACGAAGCCGATGAAGAAGCGTTTGGTCGCTGGGTTGAAGTTCTGCTTGGTCAGGCAATGCTAGCGGAGCGAGGCTCTATTGAGGATCCAACAGAGTTCTTAGGAGCCGTTAATCAACTTTTGACTAAGGTGTAATAACCTCTGCAAATCAAAAAGCTCGCATTTCGCGAGCTTTTTGTTTGTTGTCGCAAAATTTTGCATCTCAAGTGCTGAGTTAATAATCAATAGGGCGTGAAAGAGGGTACTGTTAACATTCTTTAGTCTTAATACACTCTTTGCTCAGAGAACCTGTGATAGAATCTGCGACTTGAATGTGAGTAATAAGGCGTGTATTTTTGCTCGCCTATATACGTTATACCGAAACTTATCGTTGCAGGTGCTTCTCAGGTTTGATGTCTAAGAGGTCAGCTATTGTGAGCTTCGGTATAAATCTTAAATATTAAAGAGGATAAATCATGCGCATCATTCTTCTAGGTGCTCCAGGTGCAGGTAAAGGCACACAAGCAAACTTCATCATGGAAAAATACGGTATTCCACAAATCTCTACTGGTGATATGCTTCGTGCTGCTATCAAAGCAGGTACAGAGCTTGGTAAACAAGCTAAAGCTGTTATTGACGCTGGTCAGCTAGTTTCTGATGAAATCATCCTTGGTCTTATCAAAGAGCGCATCGCTCAAGAAGACTGTGCAAACGGTTTCCTACTAGATGGTTTCCCACGTACTACCCCTCAAGCTGACGGCCTAAAAGAAATGGGCGTAGACGTAGACTACGTTATCGAATTTGACGTTGCAGACGATGTAATTGTTGAGCGTATGGCTGGTCGTCGTGCTCACCTTCCTTCTGGTCGTACTTACCACGTGGTTTACAACCCGCCTAAAGTGGAAGGTAAAGATGATGTAACTGGTGAAGATCTTGTTGTTCGTGATGACGACAAAGAAGAAACAGTACGTGCTCGTCTAGGTGTTTACCACGAGCAAACTGCGCCGCTAATCAACTACTACGGCAAAGAAGCTGAAGCAGGCAAGACTAAGTACCTTAAGTTTGATGGTACTAAGCAAGTAGCTGAAGTTAGTGCGGATATTGAGAAAGCACTATCTTAATTTGCTGAAGTCAAAAATTTAATATTTTGATATATTGAAAGCGGCCCAAGTGGTCGCTTTTTTTAGTTTACTCGTAAACGTATATCTAATTAACTTCAGCTCGGCTATTCGTTACTTCGAGGTTACTTAAATATATGAACCAAGCCGTTTACCATGAATAGGATGTTATGAAAGAGAATAATAAACAGGGTGTACTCCTAGTTAACCTGGGAACTCCTGACGCACCAACCGCTCCTGCCGTAAAGCGCTTTTTAAGTCAGTTTCTTCATGATCACCGAGTGGTAGACATGACTCGATGGCTTTGGTGTCCACTATTGCACGGCGTTATCCTTCCTATCCGAGCTCCTAAAGTTGCCAAACTCTATCAATCAGTATGGATGGAAGAGGGCTCGCCGTTGATGGTGTACTCTAAACGCCAAACGGAAAAGTTAGCACAAAAGCTTGATATACCTGTAGAGCTTGGTATGACGTATGGTAACCCAAGTTTGCAATCAGGCTTTGAAGCTCTATTGGCGCAAGGCGTTGATGAAGTCATTGTTTTACCTTTGTATCCGCAATACTCGGGCACAACAACGGCAGCGGTTTCTGACGGAATCACTAAAGCATTTAAAAACCTGCCGGTGATGCCAGGCTTTAGCTTTATTCGTGATTATTACAATCACCCGAAATATATTGAAGCGTTAGCGCATTCAGTTCGTGAACATTGGCAAAAGAATGGTCAGGGAGATTACCTGCTGTGTTCTTATCATGGTATTCCAAAACGCTATGCTGACAATGGTGATGTTTACCCACAGCATTGTGAAGAGACGACTCGCTTGCTTGGGGAAGCGTTAGGTTTAAGCGAACAACAAATTGGCATGACGTATCAGTCCCGATTTGGGAGAGAAGAGTGGCTTCAACCTTATACCGATAAGACCCTAGAGGCACTTCCTGCAAAGGGTGTGAAAAATATTAATGTTGTGGCCCCTGCATTTTCGTCAGATTGTTTAGAGACGTTGGAAGAGATCTCGGAAGAGTGTAAAGAGATTTTCCTTGAAGCAGGTGGTGAAAACTTTACCTACATCCCTTGTTTGAACGATAGTGAACTTCATATCGAGATGATGGTTGAGTTAGTTCAATCTAAACTTTAGATACAAAAAAGGGTCGCAATAGCGACCCTTTCTACGTTTAGTTGAGCGATCAAGCGACTTGTACTTGCTGCTCTTCTACTTGCTCTGCCGTGCTGTGCGTATTTTCAGCGCCATGCATCCAGCGAACGAGTGTATTAGAGAATAGGAGCAAAATTACGCCACTTACGGTTGCGCTGACCGCAATACCACTAAAGATAGCCATAGCGCCTAACTCGCCTACGTGAGAACCCACATAGCCCGCAACATAGTTAGCAATCGCATTACAGCCAAACCATGCACCCATCATAAGTGAAGCTAAGCGAAGCGGTGCTAATTTAGTCACCAATGAAAGACCAATTGGTGATAAACACAGCTCGCCTAATGTGTGGAAGAAGAAAGCGCCGACCAACCATAACATCGATGTTTTTACTGTTGTATCTCCACCTTGTTCTAGCACTGCGCCAACCATACAAAGGAAACCAATCGCCAAGAAAAATAGTGCCATCGCAAATTTCACTGGCGAAGTAGGTTCACGTTTACCCAATTTTACCCAAAGGACAGCCAGAACTGGCGCTAGAGTAATAATGAAAAATGGGTTTAGTGATTGGAACCACGCAGCAGGAACTTCGAAACCACCAATCATGCGATCAGTATATTGTTGAGTGTAGATGTTCATCAGACCACCAGCTTGTTCAAAGCCTGCCCAGAAGACAATAGTGAATAAGCTCATGACCAGAATTACTTTTAGTCGATTCACTTCTTCTTTGGTGAGTGGCTGCTTCGTGGTGGCGTTTTTGTTGTTTAGATCTCGTTTCGCCGCTGGTTCGCGACCAATATCACCAAGCCATGATTGAGCCAGTACCATTTGCATCACTAGGCTAACCAGCATACCCACACCAGCGGCAACAAAGCCAGCTTTCCAACCGTAAGAGGTTGTCACAGAGCCAGAAACGACGCCGGCAAGTAATGCACCTAAGTTGATACCCATATAAAAGATAGTGAATGCGCCGTCACGACGGTTGTCACCTTCTTGATAAAGGTCGCCAACCATGGTTGAGATATTTGGCTTAAAGAGACCGTTACCAGTGATAAGTAGGCCAAGACCTAAATAGAAACTGTGTAGCGAACCAATACCTAAAGCATCAGCAGGAAGTGCAAGAGTAAACTGGCCGATGGCCATTAACGCGCCACCAAGCAAAATTGAGCGACGTTGACCTAAATAGTTATCTGCTAGGTAACCACCGATAAGAGGCGTGATATACACAAGCCCTGTGTATATGCCGTATAGGTCTAATGCGTCTTTGGTTGACCAGCCAAGGCCGCCATTCATTGTTGTATCAGTAAGGTAAAGCACGAGAATGGCACGCATTGCGTAGTAAGAAAAGCGTTCCCACAGTTCTGTACCGAACAATAAGAACAGGCCACGTGGATGACCAAAATATTGATGTTGGTTTGACATAAGCTCTTCTAATAATAGTTATTACATTTTTTAACGACTTCTACGTATACAATGCAATTCAACGAGTGACAAATAATAAAATTTTGCCATTCAACTATTTTTGTTTGTTAAGTGGCTGTTTTTGATTGGATTTGCAGATTATATGATGGTGTATTGGTTGTGTTACAAACTTAATTTCCATTTTTGCCTATGGACTTCTTTATCGTAAGTTGCTGAAAAATGTCGTTAATGCGAGCGATGTATAATCATACTTTTATAGATAAACTGAATATCAATGACTCAACTTTGGCTTAATGCTAGGATAAAAACAAAATAGAATTGGCTAGTAAAAAGATGAAACGTTGGTATCTACTTTATTGTAAACGTGGGGAGCAGGTTAGGGCGAAACAACACCTTGAAAATCAAGGTGTAGAGTGCTTTTATCCAACTGTAGAAGTTGAGAAGATTTTGCGCGGTAAAAGACAAAAAGTCGAGGAACCGCTGTTTCCTTGTTACGTATTCGCTTACTTTGATTATGAGCAAGGGCCAAACTTCACCTCAGTCCGCTCTACTCGAGGTGTTGTTGACTTTGTGCGTTTTGGTGCTCAACCGAAAGAAGTTCAAGGTGACTTGGTCTTCGAATTGATGCAGCTAGAAAAGTGTTGTAATGACAATACCGTTTCTGAATGTATGCCAAAACCAGGCGATCAAATTAGAGTTAAAAGCGGTCAATTTGCGGGCATAGATGCCATCTTCCAAGAACAAGATGGTGAGAAACGCTCAATTATGCTAGTTCAGATGATCACCAAGCGTGTGCCTGTCAGCATAGACAATAGTGATTTAGATTTAAAATAGCCTAATTCCATCAAACATAAAAAGAGGTGCAAAAGCACCTCTTTTTGATCGTATCTAATTTTTTGTCTGTTTTAAAAGGGTTGGACGAACCAACCCTTATCTTTATCGTAGAGAATTAGTATGAGTCGTTGTGAACGGTCTGTACTGCACGACCTGATGGGTCAACACAGTTTTGGAACGATTCATCCCATTCAATCGCCTTCGCTGAAGAACACGCTACTGAAGGGCCTCCTGGTACACACTCTGCTGCTGATGGAAGTGGGAATAACTCTTCAAAGATTTCACGGTACACGTAGCCTTCTTTTGTCGTTGGCGTGTTGTATGGGAATCGATATTGAGCTGTTTCCATCTGCTGGTCTGTCACTTTCTGTTCTGCTACTTCTTTCAGCGTATCGATCCAGCTGTAGCCAACGCCATCAGAGAACTGCTCTTTTTGACGCCATGCGATCGATTCTGGCAGGTAGTGCTCGAAGCACTCACGAAGGATGTGTTTCTCCATTTTACCGTTGCCACACATCTTGTCTGCTGGGTTCAAGCGCATTGCTACATCAATGAACTCTTTATCTAGGAAAGGTACGCGTCCTTCAACTCCCCATGCTGCCAGCGACTTGTTAGCACGAGCACAGTCGAACATGTTCAGAGCAAGCAGTTTACGCACAGTCTCCTCGTGGAACTCTTTCGCGTTTGGCGCTTTGTGGAAGTAAAGGTAGCCACCAAAGATTTCGTCAGCGCCCTCACCAGACAATACCATCTTGATACCCATCGCTTTGATCTTACGACCCATTAAGAACATAGGTGTTGATGCGCGGATAGTCGTCACGTCATACGTTTCAATGTGGTAAATCACGTCACGAATTGCGTCCAAACCTTCTTGAATCGTGTACGTCATTTCGTGGTGAACGGTACCAATTTGGTCGGCAACTTCGCGAGCGGCTTTCAGGTCAGGCGCGCCTTCTAGGCCAACAGCAAAAGAGTGCAGTTGAGGCCACCAAGCTTCAGACTTTTCATCATCTTCAATACGCATCGCTGCAAAGCGTTTTGCTACCGCAGATGTAATAGAAGAATCTAGACCGCCCGAAAGAAGTACACCGTAAGGCACGTCAGTCATTAGTTGGCGTTTAACAGCCGCTTCTAGCGCTTCAGTCAATTCTTCTTTGCTAGTGCTGTTACCTTGTACTGCTGCGTACTCGTTCCAGTCACGAACATAGTAACGTGTTGGCTCAGTATCTTTAGAGCTGTAATAGCTACCAGGAGGGAATTCACTTACTGTTTTACATACTGGAACAAGAGCCTTCATCTCTGATGCCACATAGTAGTTACCATGCTCATCGTGACCTTGATAAAGAGGGATAATACCAATATGGTCACGTCCGACTAAATACTCATCTTTTTCTTCGTCGTAGAGCACAAAAGCGAAAATACCGTTTAGTTCTTCAAGGAGATCTGCACCCATATCTTGGTAAAGTGCAAGAATGACTTCACAGTCTGAATCGGTTTGAAATTCGTACTTTCCTTCGTAACGAGCACGAATTTCTTTATGGTTGTAGATTTCACCATTGACGGCAAGGATGAGCTTCTTATCAGGGCTGTATAGCGGCTGTGCACCACTATTTAGACCAACAATCGCCAAGCGCTCGTGCGCTAAAATAGCACGCTCTGAAGAGTAAATCCCAGACCAGTCTGGGCCACGGTGACGAAGTTTTTTCGACATCTCTAATGCGATAGGGCGCAATGCGGCTGCATCGCTTTTAATGTCTAAAATGCCAAATACTGAACACATACTACATCCTTACTAAACTAAACAATTTCTAATCGGTATGGTTTAAATTTGCCATTACTAATAAAAAAAGCAACGTTTTGTGATTAAAAAAATGATAAAAGGCCTTGTTGCATGGAAAATATTTAACTCAACCGTTGTTTTGGTGAATGAGATCAAGGTTTGGTACAAAAACTATACAAAAAAGGCTTTCTATCAATAGAAAGCCTTCCGAAAAATATCAGTGCTGTTGCTTATTTAATTGGTGTGAATTTAGGTTGAAGTTGTTTACAGACGTGTCGAGCAAAACCGCTACCAGCTTCACTATAAATATTGAATGCTGCGTCAACGCCATTTTCAAGTAAGCCTTCCAATTGATCTGGGTATTCGGCGATAGCGGCAATTTGCCCCTTATATTTTCTGCGTTTAAGCTGCTCAAGTGCTGTTTGGTTACCTTGATGATGTGGCATTGCAAGCAGAACCAGTTTTACATGACCTGTATCTAAAATTCGCTCCCAGAAATCCGGGTCGGTGGCATCACCAGAAATCACATTTCTTCCTTCTGAACGATGATGATGTGCAGCGTCTTCACGAATTTCTATACCCAATGAAATTTTGCCATAGCGTGAACGTAGCTCATCATAAGCGCCCGTTCCAATACGCCCCATACCTAAGATCAATACTTGGGCATGACCTGGGTTGATGAGTTGGTCGCGTTGATTGAGCTTTTCTACCGCTGTCTCTTGCAGCCACTTACCTGAATGTTGATAAATTTTATGGCTAAGGCGGTTAAGTGGCGCGGAAATTACAAAGGATACCGACACCGCAACCGCAATCGCAGCAAGCATATCACTTGGCATCCAGCCCATTTTATAGGCCAACCCAGCAACAATAAGACCAAACTCACTGTAGTTAAATAGTGATAAAGAGGCGAGCAAAGAGGTACGTACTCGAAACTTAAAATGATTAATAGTGACGAAGTACAAGAGTCCTTTGATTGGTAGCAGTAAGATAAATAGCAGGGCGAGAACGACGCCATTCACGCTCAATGAGGCGGATAAACCAATGTTCAAAAAGAAGCAGACTAAAAAGAGCTCCTTCATATTGAATAATGACTTGGATAGTTCTGAGGCTTTTGGGTGACCTGCGAGTAGCATGCCTAAAATTAGCGCGCCCAAGTCTGGTTTCATCCCGACCAACTCGAATAGCCCAGCACCGACAACAAGCGCGAAGAAAATACCGAATAGCACCAGCATTTCGCCGTGGCCAACTTTATCGAGCAGCTTATAGAATAGGGGACGAAGGAAAGGCAGTGCGAACAAACCGATGGCATACCATTCTGGGACTTTTCCGGTTGAAGCAGTCAGGAATACTACGGCAAAAATATCTTGCATAACCAAGATACCGATCGCGAGTGTGCCGTAGGTCGCGTTCATTTCGCCTTTTTCTTGCAATGCTTTTACGGCAAAAACGGTACTAGAGAACGATAGTGCAAAAGCTAAAAGCAGGATTTGGCTGCCGTCCATACTGGCTAGCGAAGTCAAGCCCAGTAGTTTTAAGCCGGATAACGCTAGGGCAAAAAAAGCGGTAGAGAGTATGTTGTGGGCGGTTGCCCCTCCCCATATTTCTTTGGACAGCAGGGTTTTTACATCGAGTTTGAGTCCAATAGTAAACAGAAGAAGAGTAACACCAAGATCTGCGAGAGTGACAATAACGTCATTGCTTTGGTAACCAAATGCATGCAAGCCAAATCCAGCTAGTAGAAAACCAACGAGGGGAGGGAGGCTGCATTTAAGCGCAATAAAACCAGCTAAAAAAGCGGCTGTAATTAGAATAATTTCCATACTGTTGAGCTGTATTCCTGATATACAAAAACGGGCTGTGAAAACACAGCCCGAGATTGTAACTCAATTGGTTGTATAAACTTAGTCTTCCAGTAACTTTTGTAACAAAACTCCGTTTAGCATAGCGCGTTTAATCATCGCAAATGCGCCCATCGTTGGCTGCTTATCAATGTGAGAAGCCACGATAGGGAGGTCGTTATGGAAAGTTTTAAGAGATTGATTCTCTACGTTGCGTTGAATTGCAGGGAAAACAATATCTTGTGCTGCAGTAATATCGCCAGCAATTACAATTTTCTGTGGATTAAATAAGTTAACCGTAATCGCAATCGCTTTACCTAGCTGGTTGCCCACTCGCACTAAACTCTGTTTCGCAAGTTCATCACCATTCATTGCGTGCTGACATACCGCTTCAATTGTGATGTTTTCAAGGTCGGTTAAGCTTGATTCGTATCCTTGAGTAATCAGTTGCTTCACTCGTTGAATAATCGCTGGGTTTGCAGCTACGGTTTCTAAACAGCCAAAGTTTCCACATTGGCATTGCTCACCAAGCGGGTCAATTTGGATATGACCAATTTCACCGACGTTGCGGTTAAAACCAAGAAAAACCTGGCCGTTAACGATAATACCTGCGCCAGTACCGCGGTGGACGCTAACCAAAATAGAATCCTGGCAGTCTTGGCTTGCTCCAAAGTAGTGCTCAGCCAACGCCATGCCACGTACGTCGTTGCCAACAAAGCATGCTGTATTAAACTTCTCTCCAACAATTTCACCGAGAGCAAGATTATCGATATCGGTATTAGGCATGTATTCGACCACGCCAGTTGTTGGGTTAACAAGGCCCGGTAAAGTGATGCCGATAGCGATGAGTTGATCAATTTTGTCTTCGCAACGGCTTACGAAATCTTTTAATAAATCGATAAGCCCTGCGATTAAGTCTGCTTGGTTAGTGTAGTGCAATTCATGCTGATCTTCTGCCAGCGCGGTACCACCTAAATCGTATAAACTGAACTGTACGTAATCTCGACCTAAGCGAACGGCAATCGAATGAAAAGGTTTGACTTCAGTAGTCAAAGAGATCGCACGACGACCACCAGTTGAAGCTTGTTGGGCGACCTCCTTAATAAGGCCGCGCTCTAAAAGTTGGCGGGTTATTTTGGTAACACTAGCAGGCGCGAGCTGACTCACGTCCGCGACTTGAATACGGGAGATAGGACCTTGCTGATCAATCAGCCTATATACCGCAGCGCTGTTAAGCTGTTTTACTAAATCTACATTACCAATCTGTCCGCCATTCATGCTTAATTTTGCTCGTATTGTCCGTTAACAACCGTCGCTTTTACTTTAAAGTCACGATCGAAAATAGTCAGGTTTGCAACCATCCCTTTTCGAACTCGGCCAAGGCGATCCTCAACACCAATTGCTGTTGCTGGGTATAACGTGGCCATTCGTAGAGCTTCGTCTAAAGCGATCCCCGCGTGCTCAACTGAATTCTGAACTGCTTCAATCATTGTCAAAGCTGAGCCGCCTAGCGTGCCATTTTCATCAACACACTTACCATCTCGGTAATATACTTTCTTACCGACAAAAATAAAGTGATCAATGTTAGCACCTGCTGGAGCTGTGGCATCCGTCACCAAAACAAGCTTTTCACCTTTGATTTTATGAGCAATTCGGATGTTTGCGTAGTCGACGTGAAAACCATCAGCAATAATGCCAGCGTATACGTCAGGAGTATCGTAAATTGCACCAACAACTCCTGGTTCACGACCAACCATTGGTGTCATTGCATTAAAGAGGTGTGTGGCAAAAGTAATGCCTGCTTCAAAGCTTTTACGTGCTTCGGCGTAGGTTGCATTTGTGTGGCCAATTGAAACCACGATGCCAGCAGCCTTTAATCGCGCAATATGCTCTGGGTCGTTATGCTCAGGTGCTAGCGTTACTTTCGCTACGATATCGGCGTTTGCGCAGATAAGGTCGATCATGCTTTCGTCTGATGGGCGAATAAAATCGACGTTATGGATGCCTTTTTTCGCGACGTTAAGGTAAGGACCTTCGAGGTGTAAACCAAGCGATTGATTTTGATACTTGTTGTGGTACTCACGAGCTGCGGCAATTGCAGTTCGCATATCTTCATCAGATGACGTAATGAGTGTTGGCAGGAAGCTAGTACAGCCAGATTTGAGGTTTGCCTGGTGCATGATTTGCATGGTTTCAGGGGTAATTGCATCGTTTAGCATTACACCGCCACAACCGTTCAACTGCAGATCGATAAAGCCTGGACTTAGATTAGCGCCTGCAAGGTCTTTTACTTCGATGCTTTGAGGTAGCTCAGAAACCGGCACAATAGATTGAATAAGATCGTTTTCGATGATGACCGCATGATCGGTAAGAACATCACTACCGGTATAAATTTTACAGTTACTTAGCGCGTACATAGTCAGCTAGT
>NZ_JAWOUN010000030.1:0-32424 GCF_033339395.1 Vibrio sp. 397
TTGGCGCTGGACTAAACAAAGGCCCCCTTTTAGGGGGCTCACACAAAGCCACCTTCTTTAGAAGGTGGTAATTTACTCCGCGTTCTCCATTTCACCTGCGAGTTCATTCGTAATTATTCGCGAAGATGTTGGCTAATCTGAGCATCTTACAGGGGTGAAAGCTTAGTTACGTGTGTTTGTTCTCACTGTTTTCTCTGTACCACTTCTACGCTTTTGTTGTCGGTTGTCTAATCATTATTCTCACCGTAAAGTCTGATTAAAATTTAATCGTTTTTATTTTAATGCCTTAGCAAACTCAGGGTCTTACACCCCTTGTTGTAGCTGCATAAAGGCTGTACAATTCGCGCCCTTATTCTTGTTTCAGTCATTGAGAGGCAACATGACCACTGAAAAAATCAATCTACTCGACTTTGATCGCAAAGGCATGCGTCAGTTTTTCGCGGAAGAACTTGGCGAGAAAGCGTTTCGTGCCGATCAGGTTATGAAGTGGATCTACCATTTCGGTGTAGATGACTTCGAAAAAATGACAAACATCAACAAGAAGCTGCGCGAAAAGCTTTTACACAAGTGTGAAATTAAAGCACCAACTGTAGCAGAAGCTCAGCATTCTTCAGACGGCACGATCAAGTGGGCAATGAAGGTTGGTGATCAGGATGTAGAAACGGTTTACATTCCAGAAGATGATCGCGCAACGCTTTGTGTATCTTCTCAAGTAGGTTGTGCATTGGAATGTAAGTTCTGCTCAACAGCACAGCAGGGCTTTAACCGTAACTTGAAAGTTTCAGAGATCATCGGTCAGGTGTGGCGTGCTGCACGTGAAATTGGTCTTGAGAAAGAAACAGGCCGTCGCCCAATTACGAACGTCGTGATGATGGGCATGGGTGAGCCGCTTCTTAATATGAAGAACTTGATTCCTGCATTGGAGTTAATGCTGGATGACCTTGGCTTTGGTTTGTCGAAGCGTCGCGTAACCGTATCAACATCAGGTGTCGTTTCTGGTCTTGATCAGATGACGGGCAAAATCGACGTTGCGTTAGCGATCTCTCTTCATGCGCCAAACGATAAGCTGCGTAGTGAAATCATGCCAATTAACGATCGTTGGGATATTCAAGATTTCCTAGCATCCGTTCGTCGTTACATTGCTTCATCGAATGCAAACCGTGGCAAGGTAACAGTCGAGTACGTGTTGCTTGATCATGTGAACGATGACATGGACCATGCTCGTGAACTGGCTGAATTGATGAAAGACACACCATGTAAGATTAACTTGATTCCGTTTAACCCGTACCCAGGTTCACCTTACAAGAAACCAAGTAACTCACGTATTGATCGCTTCCAAAAAACATTGATGCAATACGAGCACACAGTTACGGTTCGTAAAACACGTGGTGATGACATTGATGCCGCATGTGGTCAGTTGGTCGGTGATGTAATTGACCGAACTAAACGTACGGCAATGCTGAAAGCGTCACGCGGTGCCGATACCATTGAAGTGAAAGCTGTATAAACGACCGGAATTCAAAAATAGCCAGAGCCATTCGCTCTGGCTATTTTGTTTATTGTTTAGGACATTTTCGCCAAGATTTGGGACTATCACTCTTCAACCTAAGGTTATTTGGGTATAATTTCGAATTCCTTTGTCAAAGTTTGGACAAAAGCTTGAGCTATCTGTTAGTTTGAGTGTAAAGAGTTTTTGTCTTCGTTGCGCATTCGCTTATCATGATATGTAACACTAACGATGACACCGATAATTCTCAGCACTTTCTCACATACGTTTTGCTGATTTTTGCAAAACGGGTATTCGCACTCAGATCGCTGAGAGTTTCTTAAAATTATTATTTTTGGTTAACGCGTTTTGGCTAGCTATCTTTAAAGAGGCTTAAGAACAATAACGAAAATACATGACCACGTTAGCCACTAAAACAGATTAAATACCGCCATTATGACAGAACACGAAAATACGAATGAAGTGCCACTCTCTATTGAAGCTGGCACATTACTGAAAAACAAACGTGAATCCTTGGGAATGAGCCAAAAGCAAGTTGCCGACCGCCTGAGGCTTCGCATTTCTGTGATTGAAGATATTGAAAATAACCGATTTGAATCTCAACAAGTCGCGACATTTACGCGTGGTTACTTACGCTCTTACGCTAAATTCGTAGGTCTTGATGAGAAGGTGGTTTTGACGGCGTTAGAGCAGACTGCCGATGCTCAGCCTCAAGAGCAAGAAATTGAAATGCAAAGCTTCTCTCGTAAAACAAAAGACGAGAAGCACAATAGCCGTATTATGCTCCTTACTTGGGTTATCGGGCTAGTCATTATTGGCATTTCAGCTGCATGGTGGTGGCAAAACCAACAAGAGAATAGCCTAACTAAGGAAGTAACGGATTCAAGTGTTGAAGCGCCGCAGCCCACTGCTCAAGAATTAGCTGATATCGATTTGATGACGGCTGAAGAGTTAATCGCAAGCACTCCTGAAGAAGTTGCTTCAACTAATGAAGGTGTTGCTGAATTGACTGAAGCACCCGTTGAGCAAGGGGCGGATCCTTTGCTGACTGAAACTAAAAATACAACAAGCGTAGATTCTGAAGAACCTGTTGCCGTGATTGAAGCGGCGGAAGAGGAACAGCCTGCGCCAGTAGTACCTGAAGGCATGACACTTCTTACTATGAAGTTTAAAGCGGACTGTTGGATTCAAGTAAAAGACACCAATGGTAAAACGCTGGTAAGTGGTACTCATAAGCCAGGACAAGATGTAGAACTTACCGGAAAAGCGCCATTTAAAGTGATATTAGGCGCACCGGAAGGGGTTACAATGACATTTGCAAGTGAACCTGTCGACCTTTCTGGGTATACTTCAGGCAAAGTAGCTAGATTCACTCTACCGTTATAAAAAATTATGCAACACGAATCTCCAATTATTCGTCGTAAATCGACGCGTATTTATGTGGGTGATGTGCCAATTGGTGATGGTGCGCCAATTGCAGTACAGTCAATGACTAACACTCGCACGACTGACGTAGAAGCGACAGTCGCTCAAATCCGAGCACTAGAAAAAGTCGGCGCAGATATCGTTCGAGTTTCTGTACCTACGATGGACGCAGCAGAAGCTTTCAAACTGATTAAACAGCAAGTTTCTGTACCATTAGTGGCTGATATTCATTTCGACTATCGTATCGCGCTGAAAGTGGCGGAGTACGGAGTTGACTGTTTACGTATCAACCCAGGTAACATCGGCAATGAAGAGCGCATTCGCGCTGTTGTTGATTGCGCTCGCGATAAAAATATCCCGATCCGTATTGGTGTCAATGGTGGATCTTTGGAAAAAGACCTACAGATGAAATACGGTGAGCCAACGCCAGAAGCCTTGGTTGAATCGGCGATGCGTCACGTAGATCATCTCGATCGTCTTAACTTTGACCAATTTAAAGTTAGCGTGAAAGCTTCAGACGTTTTTCTTGCGGTGGATTCATATCGTCTGCTGGCGAAGAAAATCGATCAGCCTCTTCATTTAGGTATCACAGAGGCGGGTGGTGCTCGAGCTGGCGCTGTTAAGTCATCTGTTGGCTTAGGTATGCTGTTATCTGAAGGGATAGGCGATACGCTGCGTATCTCTTTGGCTGCCGATCCAGTTGAAGAAATCAAAGTCGGTTTCGACATCCTTAAATCTCTGCGCATTCGCTCTCGAGGCATCAACTTTATTGCGTGCCCAAGCTGCTCACGCCAAGAATTCGATGTGATTGGTACGGTGAATGCACTGGAGCAACGTTTAGAAGACATCATCACGCCAATGGATGTGTCTATCATCGGTTGTGTGGTAAACGGCCCTGGTGAAGCAGAAGTTTCTCACTTAGGTCTAGCAGGTAGTAACAAGAAGAGCGCATTCTACGAAGATGGTAAACGCCAGAAAGAGCGCTTTGATAACGATGACCTTGTGAATAAGCTAGAAGCTAAGATCCGTGCGAAAGCAGCTATGATGAATGGCGAAAACCGCATCGAAGTTAAAGTACAAGATTAATCTCAACGAGAATTACGGTAAGTATTGTGGCAAAAACAATTCAAGCAATTCGAGGCATGAACGATTGCCTCCCAACTCAGTCGCCACTGTGGCAAAAATTAGAAAACACAGTGAAAAATGTAATTAGCGCATACGGTTATAACGAAGTGCGCATGCCAATCGTTGAAGAAACAAACCTATTCAGCCGCGCTGTTGGTGAAGAAACAGACGTCGTTTCAAAAGAAATGTACACCTTTGATGACCGTAACGGCGACAGCCTAACACTTCGCCCTGAAGGTACGGCGGGTTGTGTACGTTCATGTATCCAAAACAGCCTGATCAACCGTGATGAACAGCGTCTGTGGTACATGGGACCTATGTTCCGCCATGAACGTCCGCAGAAAGGTCGTTACCGTCAATTCCACCAGTGTGGTGTTGAGGTGTTTGGTCTAAATGGTCCAGATGTTGATGCAGAGCTTATCATGATGACGGCGCGTTTATGGCGTGAGCTAGGTATCAATGAACATGTCCGTCTTGAGCTGAACTCTATCGGTTCTCAAGAAGACCGCGCAGACTACCGTACTGCACTGGTTGCATTCCTTGAGCAACATATTGATGTGCTAGACGAAGATTGTAAGCGTCGCATGCACACGAACCCATTGCGTGTTCTGGATACGAAGAACCCAGACGTTCAAGCTATTTTAGGTGATGCGCCTCGCCTTTCAGATTACTTGGGTGAAGAATCTAAAGCACACTTCGCAGGTCTATGTGAACTTTTAGACGCCGCAGGTATCAAATACACAGTTAACGAACGTCTAGTTCGTGGTCTGGATTACTACAATCGCACGGTATTTGAGTGGATCACTGAGAGCCTAGGTGCTCAAGGCACTGTATGTGGTGGTGGTCGTTACGATGGCCTTGTAGAGCAATTAGGTGGTAAACCAACACCAGCGGTTGGCTTTGCAATGGGCCTAGAGCGTCTAGTACTGATGCTAGAAACGTTGGAACTGACAGACGTTCGTCGCAGTGTTGACGTGTACGTAGTCACAGCGGGTGAAGGCACCATGATGGCAGGAATGAAGCTAGCAGAACAGCTTCGCGAGTCTGTTCCAGGCGTTCGTGTGATGAATCACTTCGGTGGCGGTAACTTCAAGAAACAGTTTAAACGCGCAGACAAAGTTGGTGCTGTTGTAGCATTAGTTCTGGGTGAAAACGAAGTTGCGGATAATACCGTAGTACTGAAAGACTTGGCTGGTGGTGAGCAAGAGACTTACAACCAAGCAGAAGTTGCAGAAAAGATCGCAGCACTGATTTAAGTCTTTTAGTAATCTAACAAAATTACATCCTAGTTCGTAAGCTAAGGCTCCCAAATGTGGAGCCTTTAAACGAAATAGGAACAATGGCAGCTAAGCTGCCATTTACATGTTTTAAGAGGACAGGAAGTGGAACTTTACGATACTGAAGAACAACAAGTTGAAGCCATTAAAGACTGGTGGAAGGAAAACGGCAAAGCCGTCATCATCGGTGCGGTTGTTGGTTTAGGTGGTCTATTCGGCTGGCGTTACTACCAGGATTCTGTGATTCAGGCGAGTGAAGCAGCTTCTCAAAGCTACACGACAGCAATGAATGCTTTGCAAGACAAAGGCACTGATGCTCAAGCTGACGTGAAAGCTTTCATTGAGTCAAATGAAGTAAAAGAATATTCAGTATTGGCTGCGCTACAACTTGCTAAAGCACAAGTTGAAGCTCAAGACCTTTCTGCTGCATTGGAGCAACTGAAGTGGGCGCAAAGCAACACTCAAGATGCTGCGTTGTTACCATTGATTAGTTACCGCATTGCGCGTATTGAGACGGAAATGGGTAACTTCGACGCTGCAACGGCAGAGCTAAGTAACGTCACTGATACAGCATGGACAGGTCGTATTGCTGAACTTCGTGGCGATATTGCGATTCGCCAAGGTGACAAAGATGCTGCGTACGCTGCGTATACTGAAGCTCAGCAAGCGGCAGATGCAAGCCCGACACTACAAATGAAATTGGACGATCTGGCGAAATAAGGACCGCATTGGATGAAAAGAGTCTTTAAGAAAGCCTTGCTAGGGGCGTTAACAATGGGAGTACTTGCCGGTTGTGCAGGTGAGAAAGACACCATTGTAATGGCGCCACTACCTCAGGTAGACAGTCAGTTTACAACCAGTAGTGAGTGGAGCACATCGGTTGGCGATGGTGTTGGTCATTACTTTTCAAAACTATCCCCTGTATTTGCGAATGATACATTGTTCGTGGCAAGTCGTGATGGCTTAGTAAAAGCGCTGGATCCTGAGAATGGTAAACAACGTTGGCAAACGGACCTAGAAGAAGATGTCATTGCTCGTCTCTCTGGTGGTATCACAGCGGCATACGGAAACCTTTACATTGGTTCTGAGAATGGTGAAGTCATCTCTCTTGACCAAGAAACAGGTGAAATTGTTTGGCGTGTAAAAGTTGGTGGTGAGGTACTGGCGAAGCCAGTTGCAGATTCAGGCCTTATTATCATCAATACTAGCCGAGGCATGTTGATTGCCCTTAATGAGAGTACAGGTGAGCAACGCTGGGCATTGAGCACAGAAGTGCCGAACTTAACTTTACGTGGCGACAGTACTCCGACTGCAATTGGCGGCGGTGTATTTTGGGGAACGGCAAATGGCCGACTCGCAGCTGCTATCGTTGAGCGTGGTCAGTTGATTTGGCAACAGCCTGTTGGTACGCCAAAAGGCGCGACAGAAATTGATCGTTTGGTTGACGTTGATTCATCGCCAATTGTGCTAGGCGGTACTCTTTTCACCATTGGATACAATGGTCAACTTATCGCCATTGACTTGCGTTCAGCGAACCCGATTTGGAAGCGTAATTACTCATCTGCGACAGACATTTCTACAGATGGTAGTCGCATCTTTGTGATAACGGAAAAAGATCATGTTGTTGCCGTTGATTCACGAAGCGGGACTGAGTTGTGGGAAAACAGCTTGCTTGAGCACCGACAACTTACAGCGCCAGTTATTGTTGGCAATTATCTCGTTGTCGGTGACACGCTTGGTTACCTTCACTGGATGGATCGTTCAACGGGCGAATTTGTTGCGCAGCAGTTTGTCGATGATAGCGGCTTGGCTGTTGGCCCGACGTTATTGTCGGATGGTTATGTGATTACAACTCGCAACGGCGATGTAAAGAAACTAACCATTAACGAATAATATCGTGATATAATTCACATTCGGCTCCTGGCTGGTGACAGCTAGGAGCCGTTTTGTTGTTTGAATTTATTAACCCTGACGTGGTTATAGGTAAAAAGCTGGTTTGATTTGGCATCGAGCAAGTCGTTACCTATAACTACAGAAGAAAGATTATTGTAGAGGTTGTTATGGTACCTGTTGTAGCTCTAGTAGGGCGTCCGAACGTAGGTAAATCTACACTATTTAACCGATTGACTCGCACTCGTGACGCGTTGGTTGCGGACTTTCCAGGCCTAACGCGAGACCGTAAATATGGCCAGGCGAGACTTGGTGAAGAGCACGAATTCATTGTGATTGATACTGGTGGTATCGATGGCACAGAAGAAGGCGTGGAAACAAAGATGGCAGAACAGTCATTAGCCGCGATTGATGAGGCTGATGTTGTATTGTTCCTTGTTGACGGTCGTGCTGGTCTGACACCTTCAGATGAAGCAATTGCTGCTCATCTGCGTAAAATTGAAAAGCCAGCGATGCTGGTAGTAAACAAAATCGATGGTATTGATGCCGATGCGGCGTGTGCTGACTTTTGGCAGCTCGGCGTGGATGATATGTACCAGATTGCGGCCGCTCATGGCCGTGGTGTGACCGCTTTGCTTGAGCGTGCTTTATCTCCATTCTTTGATGATCTACTAACAAGTGAGTCTGAAGACGGTGAGATTGAAGACCTGACTGGATTCGAAGACGAAGAGCCTCTTGTTGAAGATTACACTGAAGAAGACGCAGAAGCTGAATTCAAACGCCTTCAAGAGCAGCCGATTAAGTTGGCGATCATCGGTCGTCCTAACGTAGGCAAATCGACACTGACTAACCGTATTCTGGGTGAAGAACGTGTGGTTGTATACGATATGCCTGGTACAACGCGCGATTCTATCTACATCCCGATGGAGCGTGATGGACGCGAATACGTACTAATTGACACCGCAGGTGTTCGTCGTCGTGGTCGTATCAATGAAACGGTTGAAAAGTTCTCTGTTGTTAAGACGCTGAAAGCGGTAGAAGATGCAAACGTCGTTCTACTGGTGATTGATGCTCGTGAAAATATTTCAGACCAAGACCTAAGCTTGCTTGGTTTTGCACTGAATGCTGGCCGCTCAATTGTCATCGCCGTTAACAAGTGGGATGGTCTAGACAGTGACGTGAAAGAAAGCGTGAAGAAAGAACTGGACCGCCGTCTAGGATTCGTCGACTTCGCGCGTATCCACTTTATCTCTGCGCTGCACGGTACTGGCGTTGGTCACTTGTTTGAATCTATCCAAGAAGCATATAACTCGGCGACAACGCGTGTGGGTACGTCAGTACTGACGCGTATCATGAAGATGGCTGTGGATGATCACCAACCGCCAATGGTTCGTGGTCGTCGTATCAAACTCAAATACGCACACGCAGGTGGTTACAACCCACCGATCGTTGTTATCCACGGTAACATGGTTCGTGAATTGCCAGATTCGTATAAACGTTATCTGATGAACTACTTCCGTAAGTCTCTGGAAATTATGGGAACACCGATTCGCATTAACTTCCACAACAGTGATAACCCATACGAGAACCGTACGAATAAGCTTACGCTATCACAAGAGCGTAAACGTAAGCGTATGATGTCGATGGTGAAAAACCGCAATAAATAATGAAATTCGAATACCCAAGTTTCTACTTGGGTATTTTTTTATCAAAAGTAATCGTAAAAATGACTATCACAGCAACAAAGACTCGTTTTTGTCATCAAACATGGCAATTAGAAGCACAAATACAGCTCGTTCAATATACGGAAGAAGTGACTTACGTTATTACAGATGTCACGCCGTTCCATCCCGTTAGTCACATATGGCCGGATCACCCTGCAGACAAAGGAACGTTGAAGGTGAATGGGGCTGAGCATGACGTAGTAGATTGCCAAGTTGGGGCAGTGGAGCAGGAAAGTGGTGCTCTGTATGTGGGTAGTGACATCCCTGTAAAGCGTGATGCTGAAGGTTGGGTGTTTGTCGTCGTGCATGTTTTATCACGTACGGAATCACTTGTTACTGATGATTTGGTGACATTGGCGGTAGATAAGGATTACCAACGCGCTTTGAGTCGAGGCCACACTGCAGGACACTTAGCGTATTTGGCGTTGAATAAAGTACTAGCGGAAGACTATTGGCGAAAAGACGCAGACCGCAAAGACCCACATGGTTATTATGACTTTAATAGCTATGCACAAGTTACGAGTTATGTTACTCCAGACAAGTGCCTCGATACGTACCGTTTAGGCAAAACACTCCGTAAAAGAGGATTAAACAGTGCAGATATGCTGAATGACCTCCAGGCGATTGCAGAAAAAGTGAATGGCCAACTGGTTGAATGGCTTCAAAGAGGTGCGATGATCACCATGGAATGCCACGGCGATAGATTAACGGATTCTCGCTATTGGAAGTGCGATTTAGGGGAAGGTCAATTAGCGGTAATCCCTTGTGGTGGAACGCATGCGAGCCATTTAAATGAGTTTGCTTTTATCCAAGTTAAACTCGTTAAGCTCGACGCTCAAACTATCGAAATGCACACCAATGTAAACACTGCTTTCTGAATAAGATCTTTTTATTAAATTCTAATTTTACGTTTAATTAAATTGCTATAAGGTTTTTTATTCTGCCTTAAATTGGAATGCAGAATATGTAACTTATGCTTTCGGTGTGTGGTTATATAAATATTCTTTTAAGGGGTGATCGCTGATCAAGGAGTAAATATCAGACGATCAGTATAAGATCCTACGTATCAAGTATGGTTATCGCCTCGTGAAACTTGTTAGGGAGGTGATGAAGATCAACATACTTGTTCGTTATTTTGAGTAGCATGCGTTACTCGAAATTGCTTAGTTTAGAGAGAGGAACGGGATATGCAGCAGAACATTTGCCCGACTTGCAATGTCGAACTGGAATGGACAGGACAATACCATTGTGCACAGTGTGAATCGGATTTTAAAAAGGTAGGTTTTTGCCCTGATTGTGAGGCGGAGCTGGAGAAGCTGCAAGCATGCGGTGCTGCGAGTTACTTTTGTAATGTGTGTAATGAACTCAAATCAAAATCACGTGTCCGATTTGAGTTCCAGAAAGTCAGTTAACCAGAGTTTGTATTCAGTTAACGGTAGAACGAACGTCACCTTCGGCTAACCGGGTAATCAATACATCTCCCGACTTTACATCTGAAGATTGCGTAATTACTTTACCTTGCTCAGTTTGAGTAATTGAGTAACCTCGTTTCAATGTCGCTAGTGGGCTGAC
Source organism: Vibrio sp. 397 (assembly GCF_033339395.1). Lineage (NCBI taxonomy): Bacteria > Pseudomonadati > Pseudomonadota > Gammaproteobacteria > Vibrionales > Vibrionaceae > Vibrio > Vibrio sp. 397. The sequence goes on from NZ_JAWOUN010000030.1 coordinate 10,521, forward strand.
GGTGTCCAACTTTTCTGCGGCAATCGCGAGTTGATGGCGCATAGTCAGTAATTTGCGATCCATTGCATCCATGAGCTTTTGCTCAACACGTTCTAGCTTCGACTTCTGCTCGGCAAGGCGTGTTACAGGAGAATTTAATTGCAGCCGATAATGTTGACGCTCGATTCGCTGTTGACGCAAGGCAATAAAACGACTCATCGCTCGCTGTAAGCGCATGTCCAACTCATCTAACTGTTGCGTCTGACGTTGCAAGCGATAGCTTGGGTGCTGTCTCTCTAGACGGTGCACTAATTGAGCAGATTGCTGCTTTTGTTGTGCTAGGTAGTAACGCATCGCGCTCGCTAACTTATGCTGGCGGGTAACTAAAGCTTGATCTTTGTGGCTGTTATCACGGCTTACTAGCTCAGCGGCTGCTGATGGAGTAGGCGCGCGTACGTCGGCGACAAAATCAGCTATTGTCACGTCAACTTCATGTCCAACGGCGCTAATAATAGGAATTTGGCTTGCTGCAATCGTGCGAGCTAATATCTCGTTGTTAAAGCACCATAAGTCTTCTAATGAACCACCACCTCGGCCCACAATTAGTACATCACATTCATCACGGCTGTTAGCGCGACCAATGGCTTGTGCAATTTGAATGGCTGCGTCCTCACCTTGTACCACTGTCGGATAAATCACAACAGGTAGGGAAGGATCACGACGTTTCAATACGTCTAAGATATCGTAAAGCGCGGCACCAGTTTTCGATGTGATGACGCCAACACGTTTAGGGTGCTCAGGCAAAGATTGCTTATTGATTTGCGCGAACAACCCTTCTGCTGCAAGCTTCATTTTCAGCTCTTCAAACTCTTGCTGAAGTCGGCCGTCACCTTCCGGTTGCATGCTTTCGATGATCAATTGGTAGTCACCGCGAGGCTCATAAAGAGAAAGACGAGCTTTTACTAGGACTTGATTACCGTTAGCGGGCTTGAAAGTAACGCGGCGATTGTTACCACGAAACATGGCACATTTAACTTGAGCGCGAGAGTCTTTAAGAGTGAGGTACCAGTGACCAGAGACAGGAGCTGAAAAGTTGGATATCTCTCCGACGAGCCAAACGATCCCCATTTCGTTTTCAAGGAGTAAACGAACTTCTGCGTTGAGACGAGAAACAGTAAAGATGTTTTGATTGGTCTTGGAGAGCACAGCTAATCTCTTAGACGTGAGTATGGAAATTAGCGGCAATATAATACATAGCAAGGGGGTAATTGCAAGAAAAAAATTAAAAAATTTGTGGTCAAGCGATTGCGTTAACCGTATAATCCCTCCGCAATATCTAATCCAAATGTAGCTTGTTGCTAACGCAGGTTACCCTCATTATGCGAAACGATGAGATTGGATTGTTCTTTTTACTCCTCTAATTGTGAGATATTGCAAATGCTAAGAATTGCCAAAGAAGCGCTGACATTCGATGACGTACTACTTGTGCCAGCACACTCCACCGTTCTCCCAAACACAGCTGATCTTCGCACTCAGCTAACTAAGAACATCACCCTAAACATCCCAATGATTTCAGCGTCTATGGACACTGTTACTGAAGCTCGTCTAGCAATTGCGCTAGCGCAAGAGGGTGGCATTGGCTTTATCCACAAGAACATGTCTATTGAGCAGCAGGCAGCCGAAGTTCGTAAAGTTAAGAAGTTCGAAGCTGGTATGGTAACTGACGCGGTTACTGTAAACCCTGACGCGACCATCGCTGATGTTGTTGCACTCACTGAAAAGCATGGTTTTGCAGGTTTCCCTGTTGTCACTGAGAGCAATGAGCTTGTTGGTATTATCACTGGTCGTGACGTTCGTTTTGTGACGGACCTTTCTAAGAAAGTATCTTCAGTAATGACGCCAAAAGAGAAGTTGGCAGCAGTTAAAGAAGGTGCAACACGAGAAGAAGTGCAAGAGAAAATGCACGAAGCTCGTGTAGAGAAAGTATTGGTTGTGAATGATGAGTTCCAACTAACCGGTATGATTACTGCGAAAGACTTCCACAAAGCAGAACGTAAACCAAACGCATGTAAAGATGAGCGTGGTCGCCTACGTGTTGGCGCAGCCGTTGGTGCTGGCGCTGGTAACGAAGAGCGTGTTGCTGCTCTAGTTGAAGCAGGCGTTGACATTCTACTTATCGACTCTTCACACGGACATTCTGAAGGTGTACTAAACCGCATCCGCGAAACTCGCGCTGCTTACCCAGATCTAGACATCATCGGTGGTAACGTAGCAACAGGTGCTGGTGCTAAAGCACTAATCGAAGCTGGCGTAAGCGCAGTGAAAGTTGGTATCGGCCCTGGTTCTATCTGTACAACTCGTATTGTAACGGGTGTGGGAGTTCCACAAATCACTGCAATCGCAGATGCGGCAGAAGTGGCTAATGATTATGGTATTCCGGTTATTGCTGACGGTGGTATCCGTTTCTCAGGTGATATCTGTAAAGCAATCGTAGCTGGCGCATCATGTGTGATGGTTGGTTCTATGTTTGCTGGTACTGAAGAAGCGCCGGGTGAAGTGATTCTATACAATGGCCGTTCTTACAAGTCTTACCGCGGCATGGGTTCTCTTGGTGCTATGTCTCAAGGTTCTTCTGACCGTTACTTCCAGTCTGACAACGCAGCGGACAAGCTAGTACCAGAAGGCATTGAAGGTCGTATCGCATACAAAGGCCGTCTAAAAGAGATCGTACACCAACAAATGGGTGGTCTACGTTCAAGCATGGGTCTAACTGGTTCTGCAACTATCGAAGATATGCGTACGAAAGCTGAATTTGTACGTATCTCTGGTGCAGGTATGCAAGAGTCTCATGTACACGATGTTCAAATTACTAAGGAAGCGCCGAACTACCGTCTAGGGAACTAATTACCTAACGGAAACGTTTGCTTTTTCCTTGAAGCATTAAGAAGAGGCGAGTACACTCGCCTCGGTTTTAATCACTTAGCCTTAAAAAGACTGCTCAAAATGACTAAAAATATCCATGACCAACGTATTCTGATCTTGGACTTCGGTTCTCAGTACACTCAATTAGTAGCACGCCGCGTACGTGAAATCGGCGTTTACTGTGAACTATGGAGCTGGGATGTAGAAGAAGCGGATATTCGCGAATTCAACCCAGATGGCATTATCCTATCTGGCGGTCCAGAAAGCGTAACGGAAGAGAACTCTCCACGCGCGCCTCAATATGTGTTTGATTCTGGTGTTCCTTTGCTTGGCGTATGTTACGGCATGCAAACCATGGCGGAACAGTTAGGAGGCAAAGTAGCGGGCTCTAACGAACGTGAGTTTGGCTACGCTCAGGTTAAAGTTTCTGGTGAATGTGCTCTATTTAAAGACCTTGAAGCAACTCAAGACGTTTGGATGAGCCATGGCGACAAAGTAGTAGAGATCCCAGCCGATTTCGTAAAAGTTGGTGAGACAGACACTTGTCCTTACGCTGCGATGGCGAACGAAGAGAAGAAATACTACGGTGTTCAGTTCCACCCAGAAGTGACACACACAAAAGGTGGCCTACAAATGCTTGAGAACTTTGTTCTTGGCGTATGTGGCTGTGAGCGTCTATGGACTTCGGAATCTATCATCGAAGACGCGGTTGCTCGCATTAAAGAGCAAGTGGGTGACGACGAAGTTATCCTAGGTCTATCTGGTGGTGTTGATTCATCGGTAGTTGCGATGCTGGTTCACCGTGCAATCGGCGACAAGCTAACGTGTGTATTTGTTGATAACGGTCTACTGCGTCTAAACGAAGGTCAACAAGTAATGGATATGTTCGGCGACCAATTTGGTTTGAACATCATCAAAGTTGACGCTGAAGAACGCTTCCTAAAAGCACTTGAAGGCAAGTCTGACCCAGAAGAGAAGCGTAAGACTATCGGTCACGTATTCGTAGATGTATTCGATGAAGAGTCTAAGAAGCTGAAAAACGCGAAATGGCTAGCTCAAGGTACGATTTACCCTGATGTAATCGAGTCAGCTGCATCTAAGACTGGTAAAGCGCACGTGATCAAATCGCACCACAACGTGGGCGGTCTTCCAGATGACATGGAAATGGGTCTTGTTGAGCCACTACGTGAGTTGTTCAAAGATGAAGTACGTAAGATTGGTCTAGAGCTAGGCCTGCCTTATAACATGCTTTACCGCCACCCATTCCCAGGTCCTGGTCTAGGTGTTCGTGTTCTTGGTGAAATCAAGAAAGAGTACTGCGACTTGCTACGCCGTGCTGATGCTATCTTTATTGAAGAGCTTCACGCTGCAGACCTATATGACAAAGTATCTCAAGCGTTCACGGTATTCCTACCAGTTCGTTCTGTTGGTGTAATGGGCGATGGCCGTAAGTACGATTGGGTTGTGTCTCTACGTGCGGTAGAAACTATCGACTTCATGACTGCTCATTGGGCACACCTACCATACGACTTCCTAGGTAAGGTTTCTAACCGTATTATCAACGAAGTTGATGGCATTTCTCGTGTTGTTTACGACATTTCAGGTAAGCCACCAGCGACTATCGAGTGGGAATAATGCTCCTTTAAGAAAGGTCTGGCATTAACAGGCACCAAATCATACTTAAGTCCGCGTAATTGCGGACTTTTTTTGCTTTTGGCTTAGTCATTTTTGGCAATGTCTGGCAACGCCAAGCACGGTTTGACCGTGGTATTTTGATGGGTATGATTCATCGGTAATGCCATGGATTACGCCCGATACCATGCTGAGTGTTTTTGATGGGACATGGTATTAAATTTACATATCTATCTGTTTTATAAATATTAATCTCTATTTTTTTAGAGGTTTTTCAGCATGGTATCAAACAAGAATAAAAGGTCGAAACATGCTGACTGATACCAAGCTACGCAATCTCAAACCCAAAGATAAACTTTACAAAGTCAATGACCGTGATGGCCTCTATGTTGCTGTCACTACCGCAGGCTCTATCTCTTTTCGCTACAACTACTCGATCAATGGCAGACAAGAAACTATTACCTTTGGTCGTTACGGAGTAGGAGGCATCACGTTAGCTGAAGCGCGTGAGCGTCTCAATGAAGCGAAGCGAATGGTTACTGATGGAAAGTCACCGGCCAAAGAGAAAGCACGTGCTAAGGCGAGAACGAAAGATGCTGAAACCTTTGGTGCCTGGGCTCAGAAATGGCTGCGTGGCTATCAGATGGCCGAATCTACCCGGGATATGCGTCGCTCAGTCTATGCACGAGAGTTAGAGGGCAAATTTGGCAATCAGAAGCTGACCGAAATCACCCATGAAGATCTGCGAGCACTGACTGATGCGATAGTAGAGCGTGGCGCGCCCGCAACGGCTGTACACACGCGTGATATTGTACTCCAGGTGTATCGGTGGGCAATTGAGAGAGGGCAGAAAGTTGAGAACCCGGCAGATTTGGTGAGGCCTGCAAGTATCGCTCGGTTTGAGCCAAGAGACCGAACATTAACACCTGCTGAGATCGGTTTGATGTACCGCTATATGGAAAAGGTAGGAACCACGCCTTCGATTCGTGCTGCGGTAAAGTTGCTTTTGCTGACTATGGTACGTAAAAGCGAGTTAACCAATGCAACTTGGAGTGAAATTAACTTTAGCGAAGCGTTGTGGACAATCCCTAAAGAAAGGATGAAACGACGTAACCCGCATCTGGTGTTTTTGTCACGCCAGGTGATGGATATTTTGATCGCCTTGAAGACATTTGCCGGTGGATCTGATTACATTCTTCCTTCCCGTTATGACTCAGATGCCCCAATGAGTAGTGCAACGATGAATCGAGTATTGGCATTGACGTATAAAGCTGCTCAGAAAGATGGTCAGTCCTTAAGTAAGTTTGGACCGCATGACCTACGTAGAACAGCGAGTACACTGCTGCATGAAGCTGGATACAACACGGATTGGATAGAAAAATGCCTGGCGCACGAACAGAAAGGGGTGAGGGCAGTTTACAACAAAGCTGAATATCGAGAGCAACGTGCATCAATGCTACAGGACTGGGCAGATATGATTGATGAGTGGACAATGAAAACATATTTATCTCATTGATTTGTATGTCACTTACTCTTTGCTAAGATGAGTTACTTTGCCGTATAAATTCAAGGTGAAAACTGTTATATTGAGTACTAAGTTTTTATAACTTAACCATTGTTTAAACGCATATGTTCTTAAAACAGACTTCGGCTAGAAAAATAAATGAATAGAACAGCATATTATAACTATATTGATGAAAAAATTCATACCTTAGCTTACAGAATCGAAACCAACGGTAAGCTAAATATGTTGCATTTGCATATGCACTCAGAAAGCTTCTACTTACATCTTTTGAATTTATTATACGGTTATGAACTTGAAAACCTCAATAAGGTTTTACAGAATGTTGAAGCTATTGACTTAATTGATCATAAAAACAAAATAATTATCCAAGTGTCTTCTACTTGCACAAAAAACAAAGTCGAGTCTGCTTTAGAAAAAGAAATAATAAAAAATTACTTAAGTTATAAATTTAAGTTTATTTCAATATCAAAAGATGCGTCAAATTTAAGGAAGAGTAAATTTAAAAATCCACATGGAATTTCTTTTTCACCATCACGAGATATTATTGATATAACATCAATATTGAATGAGATTTTACAAAAAGATATAGCTGGACAAATGTCTGTTTATAGTTTCATTAAAGGTGAGTTAGGCAATGGTGTTGATGTTGCGAAGTTAGACTCTAATCTTGCTATTATTATAAATATTCTAGCAAAAGAAAATTGGCATGGTAATGTGGGTGAGTCTACTGTCAAACAGTTTGAAATAGAAAGAAAAATATCTCATAATGAATTAGATAGCGCTAAAGATTTGATAGAAGAATATAGCCTGTTCCATGGGAGAGTTGATTCTAAATATTCTGTTTTTGATAGTCAAGGTAGTAACAAAAGTAGTTCTGTTTTGGCGACAATTAAGAGAGAGTATATTAAGTCTAAGAAAGGAGCTTCTGATTCAGATGAAATATTCTTTAATGTCATTGAAGTGCTAAAGAATAAAGTTATTGAAAGTGCTAATTACAGTGAGATTCCTATAGATGAACTTGAGTTATGTATAGATATACTAGTTGTAGATGCATTTGTTAGATGTAAAATAATGGATAACCCGGAAGGATATAGTTATGCTGCTTCCTGATAATATTCATCCAGATAATAGTGTTTATTACAACGGAGCTATTGTTCTTAAAATTCTTCAAGAATATAAGAAAGTAGAGTTATTAGAGCTTTATGAAAAAGTAAGAGAAGTAAAAACTATATCATTTCCATTGTTTATATTATGTCTAGATTGGTTATATTTGATTGATGTGGCGGTTTTAAACTCGGGTGACGTTGAATTATGTTTATAAAAAAAATTATTATAGCCACTCCATCTCATATTATTCGTGAGATACCTTTCCATAAGGGGTTAAATCTTGTTGTTGATGAGAGTGATGGTCAGGTAACTGGTAATAGTGTCGGAAAAACTACCGTATTGAAGTTGATTGATTTTTGTCTTGGAGCCAAGCCAAAAATCATATATGAAGACCCTGAGAATAAAAAAGAGATCTATTCACTAGTCAAAGGCTACCTAGTGGATAATAATGTATCAATATTTCTCTATTTATCAGAAAATTTAGACGATGAGAACTCAAGAACAGTTGTTATAGAAAGGAATTTTCTCGCTAGAAGTAAAATTATAAGAAAAATAGATGGGATTAAATATACCGAGAGCGAATTTGAAGATAAACTCACGGAAATATTTTTTCCTAGCCAAGTTGGGAAAAAACCAACATTTCGTCAAATTATATCACATAATATTCGCTATAGTGATCTCAGTGTATCTAATACATTAAAAACACTCGATAATTATACTAGTGATGCAGAATATGAAACTTTATATCTGTATTTATTAGGGTGTGATTTTTCTCAGGGAAGCTCTAAACAGAAGATTCTTCAAGATATACATCAAGAAAATGTGTTTAAAAATCGATTGGAAAAAGTACAAACAAAATCAGCGTACGAAGCTGCGCTTGCTATTGTTGAGACTGAAATTGATGAGTTAGATAGAAAAAAATCTTCATTAAACATTAACGAGAACTTTGAAAGAGATCTTAATAAACTAAACAAAGTTAGATATGAAATTAACCGCGTAAGTAATGATTTGGGTAACCTTAATTTAAGGAAAGATTTAATAGAAGAAACAAAATCAGAGTTATCTTCTACTGCTTCTTATATTGATTTATCTCAATTGGAATCAATCTATAATCAAGCTTCTAATAATTTAGGTAAATTAAATAAGACTTTCGGTGAGTTAGTAAGTTACCATAATAAAATGGTGAATGAACGAATTTCTTATATTACAAAAGAACTTCCAATAATAGAAAGTAAAATAAAGTCAAAAAATCATGAATTAAATAATTTTTTGAAAGTGGAAAAAGATTTAGCAGAACTGGTGTCGAAAAGTTCCTCCTTTGAGGATCTTGAAGTGCTAATATCGAAACTTAATGATAAGTATCGTGATAAAGGCGAGTTTGAAAGTATTATAAGTCAATTGATAGAGGTTGAAGAAAATATACAAAATTATGAGTCACAATTAAGTGATATAGATAATGAATTGTTTTCTGATGAATTTGAGGCAGTGGTTAAACAGCAGGTTAACAGATTTAATAAGCATTTTTCAGCCACGTCCCAGAATCTCTATGGTGAAAAGTACGCTTTAAAATATGATAAAATAATAAATAAAAAAGGTCAGAGATTATACAAGTTCTCTGCGTTTAATACTAATTTTAGCTCAGGAAAAAAACAGGGTGAAATTTCTTGTTTTGACATTGCTTATACTCTTTTTGCAGATGAAGAAAATATACCGTGTATGCATTTTTTATTAAATGATAAAAAAGAGCTAATGCATGATAATCAACTAGTAAAAATAGCTGATTTAGTTGATAAAAATAACGTTCAATTTGTTGCGTCAATTTTGAAAGATAAATTGCCAGATTCTCTAAATAATGAAGATTATTTTGTGGTTAAACTATCTGAGAGTGATAAATTATTTAGAATTGAGTATTTAGAAGATTAAGTTTTTAACGATTGATATAGTTACTAAGGATAAGGTTAGTCGATGATCTTATCCTAACCTTACCTTCTAAGATTCTGACAGGGTTTGGATATTCATAGTTTAAACTCATCACGTATGGTTCCCAAGGCTTTAGAAACTGCCTGGTTTGACAAAAGCTTACCCGTGATTTCACCCAGCAATATACCAATATCTTCATTAGATTTGTTCTGTTTGCGAAGAACCAGCATGCGTTTTTTATTGTCCGTTATCCGAGAATCTACCATCTTGCGCGCTAAATTGCGCAGTTCGGGTACATTAGTTGGGGCCAGTGAAGAGTTCAGCATGAAGTGATAAAAGTACTCATCAATTAATCTATCTCCGGACTTAGCGTTATGACGGTCTGGATGAGCGATTTGGCGTCGTAATCTCAAGACTTCTTTCTCAAATTGTTCTGCAGAGCGCTTGGCTTGCTTATATAGAGAGTTCCATCGGCCATGAAGCTTGGGACGATGGTTTAGACAGTAATTCGTACTCAGATCTGGTCGCTTTTTCTTTCCGTCTTTTTCATCATTGTCACGATCATTGTTTTCTCTCTCAATATATCCGTGTTTCGTCCATGTATGCATGAACTGTGAAAACTCTGTTGGGCTTCCACACAAGGCACACAGTCGTGTTTTTTTATCCGACTTTAAACTGATATCAGGCGCTAGTTTTGATCTATTAGGTTTCTTTCCTTCACAAATCATAAACAATGATTTGAGCATATCCTGAGTCGATATGAATAGTATGTCTTGCTCTGTGTGGGAGCTCTTATCAACAAAGTCGCGTAAATAAAAGTGAATTTGGTCGGCCGTATAACGAAAACCTCTCAACTTGATGAGAGCACTATAGTTACACTTTTCTCTTGAGATAGGGCAATAGGACAAATACTGGTTTGGAAGGCTACTCAAGTATTCCGATACCACGGGATCAATCACCTGTTTAATCAAGTTTATGATGCTGTGGCTTTTAGACTCTTCCGAGTATGAATGCCATTTCTCCCTAAAAATGCGAATGGCATTTGCCACAGAGTTGTCAGAATTCTCCCATACAGGAATATAAAACGGACCTAGTCGTTCTGACGCATCCATCTCAGTTTCAAATATTTTCATATCCAACTTTTTTGTCCAATGATTAGCCTAATCTACAGGCAGCTCCTGGCATTATCAACCCAAGAATGTTGAAAAGGAGAAGGTTATGAATCCATCAATGACAAACAAAACGCTGATAAATCGCAAAACCTTACTCAGCATGATCCCTTTGTCTGATCGAACCATCTATAACCTGGAACAGCGCGGTGAGTTTCCTCGTCGTATTGTTCTGACCAGCCGAAGTGTTGCTTGGGACCTGGCTGAAGTGGAGAACTGGATAGAAGAAAAGCGCAGGTCTGCGTTAAAAGCCGCAAGACCTGGTTTTATTTGGTAAGTCTGAGTTCACATGACGCTTAAAGATGTAACGGATGTTCAGGCTAGGGGAACTATTCGGCAAAAAAGTGCCTCGGGTGCCAGCGGTAAACTAGAGCTAAGCACGAAATATATAGACAACATCATAGCAATCCAGGAGTGCAGTGCTCAGGAGGCTAATGAACTCGGTTTTATTGCTCGGCTTCTGATTCAAGCAACCATACCGCACAGTAAGCCAGAATCGAATGAGTGGAGTCGGAAGAATGGTAATTTCACAATGCACATGATGGCCCCCTCATCTGTAGGTTTGCCTTACGGTTGCTATGCACGTTTGCTTCTGGTTTGGATGACCACTCAAGCAGTAAGAAACAAGTCCAGATTGGATAAGGGTTATATCGGTGAGACAGAGGCGCGTAGGCTTGAATTAGGGAATTCTCAGAGAAGCTTTATGGCCGAACTAGGGTTATCGGGAACTGGGGGGAAAGATGGTTCTATTCCGCGTTTGCGTGAGCAGATGAGCAAACTTTTTAAAACCACCATTAGCGTTATGTTTACGGAACATAATGAAGGTGATGAATATATTTCTGAGGATGAGATTGGTGCCAGAGTAGCGGATGTTTCACATATATGGTGGAGCACAAAGCATCCAGATCAAAATTCATTATGGGGCTCTTGGGTAGATCTGTCGCCAAAGTTTTTTCAACTGATAACAGATAAACCAGTTCCTCTAGATATGAGGGTATTACGGTTGATTAAGCGTTCTCCTATGGCTCTCGATATATATTGCTGGGCAACATACCGAGTCAGCTATTTAAAACGTTCAACAGTCATTCCCTGGGAAGGACTAATGGACCAAATAGGAGCCAATTACCCTAATACTCCTCAGGGACATCGAGATTTCAGAAAACGGTTTCTCGATGGGCTTAAAAAGGTTCAGTATGCATGGCCAGAGCTAGATGCTACTTCAACCGAAAAAGGATTGCTTTTGAAACCAAGTGCTCCACAAGTACCTCGACGGACAAAGCGATAGAGTGAACGGTATGAAACAGTATGTACGCACCATTCTAGATGTTATTAAGCCTGGGTATTTAGAAAGTTATCCACGCATGTTCTGTCCCGCTTTAAAGGGGGTATTTTGCGCATGTTCTGTCCCGGCTTACGCATGTTTTGTCCCGGAGTGCGCATGTTCTGTCCCGCAAAGTGCCAAAAAGTTTTTTAATAACAGGTGGTTGTAGAACTCCCTATAGTACTTTCCTGTAGGTATACCTATATAAAAATTAACCTGTAGTTAAGCAAACAAATATTGTGGATAAGATTTATAAAAATAAACTGCTTAAAACTGTCAATGAAATCATTTTTTGGGAAGTTATGTATTTTCAACTACATGAAAATAAAGTGTTTTTTATTCTTTTTTTCTTGGCGTCTAAACATTCATTGACACTTGAGGGGCAGTTAAACACGAAGGCTTTGAATTTAGCCTAGAGCGGAAAGTGTTAGGAAAGCTGTGTTTTTCTGTGTCGTGATATTGGAGTAAAGCCAACACGCATAAATCGCTGTAGACCGCTATTTTAGCGCTATTGAATCATTATAAGTGCGCTGTCATATCGCTATAAGTATCGGACTTATCGGGTAAACATGGTTTACACGGGAATAAACAGTTAAATGCAGAGAAATGCACAAGGGCATGCATAACTTTCCGTGATAAAACCAAAGTTGAAATGCGGGCAGGATGTGTGAAGTAGGCCCTCCATGCAAGCATGGCGAAGCCTCTTCACTTATGACTTATTCGCACCTTCGGCACTCAACGTTGATCCTGCCCTGCGGGGCCTGAAATAGGAGACAAACATGGCGAGCAATACGAACAAGAGCACTAGAAAGAACAGCCCACCGATTAAGGTTTACTGTCTGCCAGAGGAGCGTGCGTTGATCGAATCCATGTCAGCACAGGCAGGGCTCAGTGCTTCGACCTATTTGCGCGAAGTCGGCCAAGGTTATCGCATTCAAGGAGTTACCGATGTTGAACAGGTACGCGAGTTAGTGCGAGTTAATAGTGATTTAGGACGTCTGGGTGGATTGCTGAAGCTATGGCTTAGTAATGATGTCAAGGTGGCACATGTTGGGGCCAATACGATCTTGGCTGTGCTTAATCGTATCGAAGCGACGCAAGATCAAATGAGTTCACTTATGGAGTCTATTCTTCGCCCGAGGGCGGACCAATGATCGCCAAGCATGTATCGATGCGTTCTCAGAGGAAATCTGACTTTGCAGGCTTGGTGAATTACATCACCGATCACCAGAGCAAAGAACATCGACTTGGTAGCGTTCGTTTAAATAACTGTGAAGCGGAAACCGTGCGCGACGCGATCAGTGAGGTGTTGGCGACTCAATTTGCGAACACCCGAGCGAAGAGTGATAAAACCTATCATCTGATAGTGAGCTTCCCAAGTGGCGAACAGTTAGAAGCAAATACCTTGGCCGCGATAGAAGAGCGCATTTGCCAAGGGTTGGGGTATGGCGAGCATCAGCGTGTCAGTGCTGTACACGACGATACGGACAATCAACATATCCATATCGCAATTAACAAGATTCACCCTACTCGCAACACAATCCATGAGCCGTACTACCCGCATAAGAAGCTAGCGGAAATGTGCGAGGCCATCGAGCAGGACTTTGGTTTGCAGCCGGATAATCATATACCGCGCAAGCGCGGGGCCGAATCACGTGCGATGGATATGGAGCGGCATTCGGGTATTGAAAGTTTAGTGGGTTGGGTGAAGCGCGAATGCATGGACGAGATTAAATCAGCCAATAGCTGGCAGGCGTTGCACCAGGTCATGCAGGACAATGGTTTGCAGTTAAGAACCAGAGGAAATGGTCTAGTGATCGTTGCCGACGGTGAAGCGATCATCAAAGCGAGCACCTTGGGGCGTGAGTTTTCTAAACCCAAACTCGAAGCGCGCCTTGGTCCCTTTGAAGCGACTGCATCGGATTCTGTTAAGCCGAGCCGCCAATATACACACCGACCTGTTCGCTTGAAGGTGAATACCACCGAGCTATATGTCCGTTATCAAGCAGAGCAGAAACATGCCGCAGAGAGTAAAACGCAAGCCCTTGAACAGGCTCGTCGTGATAAAGATCGACAGGTTGATAACGCCAAGAGGAAAGGGCGTGGCCGTCGCGCAGCGATTAAGTTAACCGGTAGCAATAAGCTTACTAAGAAGCTTTTGTACAAACAGGCCAGCAATGCATTGAAAAGCGAGCTTGAGCGCATTCACAAGCGTTACCAAGAGCAACGGCAAACGATATATCAAAGCAATAAACGCCAAGCCTGGGCGGATTGGTTAAAGAGCCAGGCATTGCAGGGAGATAGCGAAGCCCTCAAAGCGCTACGTAGCCGAGAGGCTGCACAAAAGCTTAAAGGCAACACACTAAATGGGGATGCAGTTCAGGCCGAGCCCAAAGCAATGGTCGATACGATTACGAAAAAAGGCACCATTATTTATCGAGCAGGTAACAGCGCCGTGCGTGATGATGGTGAGCGTCTACAAGTGTCGACGGCTTCCAATCAAACCAGTGTTCTAGCTGCGCTAAAGGTAGCAATGGAGCGTTACGGTAATTGTATTACCGTGAATGGTTCGCCTGAGTTCAAGGCGCGAGTAATCAAGGCGGCAGCAGATGGCAATCTGTCTATCAAATTTGCCGATCAAGGACTAGAACGCCGCCGTCAGGCATTAATGGCCCAGAATAAAAGGGCCAAGCGGTCTGATAAGCCTGGCGTGTTACCAATTGGCAAAGTGCCACCTTCACGCCGTGGCTGGTTGCAAAACCTATCTCAGTTAGAGGTCTTAGCGATGCAGTCAGGTCCTGTACCTGAAAAAACGGCGGTCATGCCAGCACTAGAGCAGCGTAAAGCTAAGCTCCAAGCTGAGCAGGCAGCTAAAAAGGCGAAACGACAACATAAGAGCCGATCACGTTGATGTGATGGCAAAGGAATCGACGGAAGCCCTAACCGCTTCGGTTGGTAATAACACCGATGTTTAACCCTATTTGGCCGCGCGTTTTACGGTGTCGCGCAGGTCGGGCGCCGGGATAGTAAGTGGCGATCTATCTCTGAAAAGGCCCACATTCACCGCTGGTAACGGCAGGAGTAGGGAGCGAGCCCTACAGGTTGGTGAATGCAACTTTTAGTCATAACCACTAAGAGTAATTAACCATGCTAAAACGAAAAATTTTAGCGGCTAAAATTCCCGTGCTCGCCATCTCCTTGGCGTTAAACCTTTCTAATCCTGTATATGCGGGGATTCCGGTTGCTGATGGTACGAATCTAGTTCAGAACATCATGTCGGCAATGGAAGCTGTTACACAGACTACTAAGCAAATTCAGCAGTATCAAACCCAGTTGCAGCAGTATGAAAATATGCTGCAAAACTCGATGGCCCCGGCTTCTTATATTTGGGACCAAGCGCAACGCACCATCAACGATCTGAACCAGGCGACCAACACACTCGCCTATTACCAAAACCAGATCGGCAGCCTCGATGCGTACTTGGGTAAGTTCCAGGACGTGGCCTATTACCGCAGTTCGCCTTGCTTCTCGTCAGTGGGGTGCAGTGATGCTGAACGGGCCGCAATGACCGAGAACCGACGTCTTGCGTCTGAATCGCAGAAAAAGGCCAATGACGCACTGTTTAGGAGTCTGGAACAACAGCAAGATAACTTGGAAGCCGATGCCCGTCAGCTTAACCGCCTGCAATCTGGTGCTCAGAGCGCGGACGGCCAACTGGCTGCGATTGGTTATGCTAACCAGCTCGCTAGCAACCAGGCCAACCAGCTCCTGCAAATCCGCAGCTTGCTGATCGCTCAGCAGAATGCCGTTGGCACTCGAATGCAGGCGGATGCTGATCGCGAAGCTCAATATCAAGCGTCCCGTGAAAGGTTGTTTGATATGGGCGAGCCAACCGACCGTTCGGAAAACAGGGGATTTTAATTATGAAAAATATCACACGAGTTTTTATCGTTAGTGCGTTGGCCTCCTTCGTTCTGGTGGGATGCGGTGAAGATGACGGGCCCAAGCCTGTAACGATCGACTGTGACAACCCAAACCTAACGAAAGAGCAGAGGGAAGAAGGACATTGCTTTTGGGATATGGGCGAGCCCACTGATCGCTCTAAGAACAAGGGGTTCTAATCATGAGCAAGCTATTCATTCGGTTTGTTATGCTCCTGGCAGTTGTACTGACTTCGCAAACTGCGTCAGCGGCCATTGAGCCTAATGGTGTCTTGGATGAAGTGGCCGTGCGTTTCATGACGGCCAGTGCTACTTGGGGCACGGTAATTACAAACTATGCCGCCTGGTTATTCTGGACGCTGGGCACTATATCCCTTGTTTGGACTGGTGGGACCTTAATCCTTAAACAAGCGGATATAAGGGAGTTTTTTGCCGAGTTCGTCCGCTTCATCCTGACGTTTGGTTTCTTTCTCTGGTTGCTCAGAAACGGCCCAGACTTTGCGACGTCAATCATCGACTCGTTGAGAATGATCGGTGCTCAAGCCGGTGGCCTTCCGAGAGATCTAACCCCGTCAGAGCCTATTAGTATTGCGTTCGACATTATTGTGAAAGCTGGTGAGTCCTACAGCATCACAAGCCCTATAGATAACCTGTCTATCTTCTTAATCACGCTGGCAATTTTGGCATGTATGGCGGTAGTGGCGGCCAATGTGTTGTTGGCCTTGGTGACGGCTTGGATATTGATCTATGCCGGTGTTTTCGTGCTGGGGTTTGGTGGTTCGCGTTGGACTTCAGATATAGCAATCAACTACTTCAAAAGCGTATTGGGCGTTGCTTTGAAGTTGATGACAATGACGTTGCTCATTGGCATTGCTATGTCGATCATGGACGGTTTCTATACCGATCTATCCAATGATGCCCCTATGCGTGAACTGTTGGTGATCTTTGTCGTTTCACTGGTTCTCGTGATGCTCATTCACTCTGTTCCCAATGTGATTGCCAGCCTAGTCCCTGGAGGCGGCGCGGCGGCAGGTGCTGGCAGTATCAGTGCTGGGGCGATGGCCGGAGCGGCTGTTGCTACTGGTGGTATGGCTGCCGGTGCCGCAATGGCTACCGCCGGCGGAGCGTCTGCTATTCAGGCTGCATTTGCAAAAGCAGGCGAGAACGTAGCGAATAATACTGACGTTATGTCGAGCCTGGGCGGTGCATTTAGCGGCGGCGGCGATTCTGATGAAGCTGGCTCCTTTACCCAAGCTTCCGGTCAATCTTCTAGTGGTGGCGAATCCTCTGGCGGTTTTAAAGGTAGCGCTGTAAAAGCGGGGCGTATTGCAGCGGATACCGGTGCGAATTTGATGAAGGGAATGGGTGATATGGCCGGGGATAGAATCAGCGGCACTACAGGAGGTCGTCTAGCTAGCTCGATCCGAAACAGCACGAAAGATGACGGGGATAGCGATGACCAGGAGGGCGACTGACGACGCTTCCCCTGCATTTGACAACGATAACTTAGGCGGTGGCAGCACTGGCTGGATGAATCAAACCGGCGGCTTTGATGGATTATCCAGTGAGGACCAGGAAGAAGCCCGACAAGCACACGCAGAATGGCAAGAGCGCGATCTGGAAAAGCACACCTTCGACGTTGAGGACTATGTGTCGTATGCCCAGGAACGCCAGCAGGAGCGCAACGAAGAGGTTGCCAGTTTTGTTAAAAAAGGTCGCATGACCTAACTAGATAAGGATTACTCATTATGGAGTTTAGCTTTCCACCTCAAAACCTTGCGGAGTTATTTGGTTTCTTCGCCGTGATGTTCATTGTGATGCTTGCCTTCTATTTTTTTGGGCAGTGGTTGCACAACATCAGGCACGGGCCGAAGATGAAAGCCATTGCCGACAAAATGGAGGTATTCCAAAACAAGCTGGCCGGGCGTGCCTACAAGGACATGACGAGATCGGTCGATCAAATCGACAAAATGAGACGCTGGCCGGTTGGTCGACGCAAGTAGTTAGAAAGCACACGGGCCGGTGATGGTGCACCGGCCCGCATTTCCACATACCACCTGACCGAGAGGTGACACATGGCAACCACACATAATATCGAAGTTGAGCAAGTGATATATCAAGTAGCTGTTGAGTTCACATTTCAATTAAAGGAAACTATATTAGTTTGATCTTTATGGAAAAATAGAAAAATGGATGCATCAGGCTTACTTACGGTTATCGCAGTTCTACTTACGGGAGCTGCTCTTCTCCCAAGGAGAGTTATCCTTGATTTAGTTATTCGAATGACAATTATTGATTGGATAATAGTTTTTATCTTGTCAGTTTCTAGCCTTTATTTATTGTTTCTTGATGTCCTGATCAATAATAACATGGCTTTACCATTTAGTTGGTTATTCGGTTTTGATAAAGAAAGCTCGTTGTTATTAGTATCTATTGTGGCCATATTGTACGCAATATTAAAGATAAATGGCTCTAGAATAAGTAGAAAGAATTTTCGTAAGTTAAATTTAACAACTAGCCAATTACTAAAAGATAATAATTTCAAGGATGTTTCATTTTTCGTCGATAAATATTATTTCCAATTAAGAAGATATTGTTTATATAAATCAGTTTTCGTTCGTTTTGGAAATTTAATAGAGCCAAAATCAGAACTGATAATATTTGAATTTAGGCAGAATGAAAAATCACGGATTGAAATTAAAATTAATGAATTAAGGAGCAAGGTTTCCAATTTTTTTCCAAAAACTTATTGGCTTTCAAATGAGGTGAAAGAGTACTTTCTCTACTTATATAAATCTAGATCTTATATGCATCATTTAGCAATTGCTAATCCAGTTCTTGGTGTGAAAATTTTGACTAAAGATTTTTGTTCAGAGTCAATGTACAGACACGAGTTCTTTAAATTTTTGATTAGCAATTCGGTTAGTCCTCTTTATAGAGAGTTAGCTTTATGTCAATGCATTACTACAACAGACTGCTATGAATTAGATCCAACGAATGTACTATTAACAGAGTTGTTTTCTGATGTTTCTGTTGCCCATGATATGGAAGTTTATCAATCAATTTATGATTATGTCTCTGATTTTATTGAATTAACTGGGAAGGATAATTCCTACAATGTTCCCCACATAAATTACTACGATACCGATAAAGCATTCAGTTGCCCTATTTATATGTCGATCCATTTTTTTGACGTTATGATAAGAGCTTCAGTTGAACAAGCATATGAGCACCATTTATATCCAAATAAAATATTTCTATTTGTTAAGAATATAGTAGAACAACTTGATTACAGCCTTGTCGATGATATTGATTGTGAATTTCCAACTAGATACGACAGGTTAATTTATGAATCATTTTCTGTAACAAGTTCTTGGCTTGAAATGGTTAAAGACAGAATGAAACAAACTTTAAAGTATGATTCTTATCTTATTATTGAGTCATATGCTTTAATGCTGAATGAGGTTTTAGCTAGTGATAAGTTTAATGAAGATAAGAAAAGTTATTATTTGAGTATAGTTTTGAGAACAATGAGAGAATTTGATAAAGAAGGTTATTTTTCTCAATGTGAATATATTTCTCATATTGTCTTAGCTAGATATCAATATGGGGTCAAAGATGAAAAACTAGAGAGAATAGTGAAAGGTCTTAGACACAATATAAGTAGGGATGACTTTGAACTATCAGCTATGATTGATAAATATTTTTGATGTTAAGTATCATAATGTCTTGTGATAAAGCTCACGGGCTGGCAATGGTACACCTGCCCGCTTTTATTATATATCGTATTTTATATAGGTACTTGATTAATAAAATTTAATTCATGGTAATTTGCTATGTTTTAGGCTGCGATGCAACATTCAGTATCGCTTTAAACTCTTCTAAGCTATTTTTTGTCGTACTACCAAACAAGCGTTCATAGCCAAGAAAAAGAGCTGTGAGAACAACCGCTGAACTAAAAAGGATGTCATTCCCCAAGGCTTTTATAGAAGCAGCGAACAGGACACCAACAATAATGAGGAAAAAGTCTCGCTCTTTATGTTTGGATATATGAGTGTCTATAAGCAACTTCGCTTCAGCTATATCATCCTCCTTCAATTTATATCTAACCACTGCATGCTTTAAATGTTTCAACCACTTAGAGTTAAATTCTTTCTCGATACTTAGCAGTATTTCTAGCTCTTGATACTTAGTAGATTCTTTAGACCGAGCAAACCAACTTTTTGCTGTAAACCAACGCTCTTTGAATAACTTGTCCCGTTCCTTTGTGTAATCTCTTAGGTATTCTTCTATCCAAGACAATATTCTTCTCCCTTAATTGATAAATAACGAATGACATGAGTTTCTCTCTTGAAACATAGTCGCTCTTATTTGGTGATTTTTGGATGCTGTCAGGATTGTTTTAGATGCATCTTTATCAACGGCTACCAAATAGGTGTGGATGCGGCATCATAGAATTCTATATCTATGCGACGGTCAAGAAATCTATCTGCGTTTGCCATTACTTCTCGGTTTAAGTCCTGGTTCTCATCTCCAAAGATACTGATGAAGACTTTGTTTACTCTACTACGATTAATCTGATCGAATATATGTCTGTCGTTATGAGCTATTGAGTGACCATGAATGTAGAGAGTGCCTCTCAGTTCACCCAACGCTTGGTAGCAAGCATTTAGATATGGGTTATGTTTGATTTTCTCAAGCTTCTTTTGGTAGGTGGGTTCAGACACAAAAAGGGGAAACTCTCCTGCATCTAACCATCGTCTTACTTGGTCAACGATCGCATCCCAATCTTCTTGGTCATAAACCCGTTTATAAATACCTTGCTCAGTATTGTAGAGATGGAGGCCCCCGTGTAGAAAGTGCAAGTTTTGAGTACGTTGTTGCCATTCATCGCCATTAAAACCATCTTTCATACCACACCATCGATCTGGTCTAAAGGGAGGTAGATTCCATTTGTTTACAGCCCAATACAAAAGTAAGTCGTAATTGAGAGAAAATATATTGTTGAAACGAGTGAGGAATCTTCTAGTTAAGGTGAAACTATCATCCGCAATGGCTCCGGGGCGGTGAGGATGAGTATTAGCAATTACCTCAATAAGTGAGTCTTTTAACTGCTCTTGGTCAGCTTGAATCTGTTCAATGATATCTATGTTCACGTCATAGGTTTCGCAAACTTTTTCCGCTGATTGCAGAGCATGCATTATTTTTTCAAAATCAAAAGTATCAAAACGATCAAATATTTCTCTCAGCTCTCGGTCGCTGTCTCTAAAGTTGGCTTCATCGAACAAATTTTCATAATTGAATGTTCTATTGTTCCATGCCCGAGAAAAGCCATTAGCAAGCAGTATTGACGGCTGCTCCCTTTCTTCTAGTTGCTGAAGAGTATCTTCATAAGTCTGTAGTGGCATCGATGCATCCTTTTTGTTATGTAATTATATTTTTCAAGCAATTAACTCAACACAATGCAACCACACCAAAATAAAAAAATCATCTGTAAAGTTTTATGATAATGCTGAGCACTTAGTTAGTATGTTTCAGCAAACAGATCGTGTAGATTGATAATTTAGATGGCATTCTAGGGTATATATGTTGAACGGGCATGTAATGTTTCACATTGGCTAAGGGTGCTTGCGATTTAGAAATTTAACAACAAGAGTCAGTACCACTTACTCTGACTCGGCATTGGTGACACCTTACTTGGTCGAGGATTTACTCGGCTTTAAGCCCGGAGTGTTTCCTGGAGTTTTTTTGTTGTCACGTCGACGTTGATCTGGTTTACCAGTCGACTTGGCTATTGGTTTTGGTCCTGGTTTCAAACCCATGATTTGATCCTTTTATTTAACGAGGTTATTCCTCGTTGTATAATCTTTGGGCAGTATTGATGGCTTTCAAGATGTGTATGAAAAACAATCTAAAAATATCCCCAAGGTTTCTTGCTGGTAACTCATGTTTTGATGCGTTTTAAAATGTACTGCGACAAGTTGGAGGCACAAGATGGATAGAATTACCTCGGGTCCACGACGGCTTAGTGTTGAAGAGATACAAGAGCTTCGTCGTGATATGCAAGAATCCTCAGCTTGGGCCAAAGTAGAACTAAAACGCCGACGAGACGCAAAAAATCAAAAAAATTCTACGCATGGTATAGATGATGGTATCGAGAAAGGTTGCATTTCTAACTAGCTGTTATTCCGATGTATTTTGTGTCCGTTGATATTCGAGTGGGAGTGACGGGCACTGGCTGGCAATGTCTAGCAACGGCAGGCATTTCGGCTGAGGGTAAAAGAACTTTCCGCTAAGCGATAGACTGTATGTAAACACAGTATTGCAAGGACGCGGAACATGCCTCATGTGGCGGCCAGGACGGCCAGCCGGGATCGGGATACTGGTC
>NZ_JAWOUN010000031.1:0-30676 GCF_033339395.1 Vibrio sp. 397
AGCAACTTAGTTGCTCGTCGTTAGGGGTGCGTATCTTACTTCACACCGTGAGAGAGTCAAGCATTTTTTTCAAATTTCTTTTCTCTCAATTCCGACTCGCTGTGTGACTTTCGTCTCACTCCGTGTCGGTGGATGCGCAGTATAGGGAGTTGAGAAATTAGTACAAGCGTTTTTTGCAAAAAAACTTTCAACCGAACAAATAGCAATCACTTTGTGTATATACCAAGCGATCTTGGCTATTTTCTCTCATTTAAAAGGATCTTTCCTCAAGAAAAAGGGCGTTTCTACCTGAATTACGATCTTCAAATTTGATGCAATTGAAGCAAATGATCTTCACTCAACGCGCTTTTTCTCTTCGTCCTGCTGTATAAAAGATAAAAAAAGAGCAGAACGATGACGAACTGCTCTTTGGTCTTTGCTTTTTACTTGGGGTACTTCAGGTGAAGTCTTGGAAATTGCTTCTTCTATATAGAAGAAAAGATCAGAGCATCCTTGCCCTTCTCTTTTACGACAGATTAGCTAGGGGTATATCTAAATGTCGTGGTTGTTCGATGACACATTGAGCTCGTAAGAGTGGAGCATGCTTGCATTCCCAATGGCGTCATCTTCGAGAGGAACTTAGTTCTTCAATACTTTTACGGTGTAGCTACCATCTTTTTGTTGGTACAGACCGTGGATGTCGGTTTCGAAACCAGGGTAATGCGCACCGATCTCACAAAGCATCTCTAGGAAGTCCAGCACTGGGCGAGACTCTTGAGTCACCATTTCACCAGGAAGTACTAGTGGCACACCTGGAGGGTAAGGAAGGATCATGTTCGCACTTACGCGACCAACCATTTCTTCCAGTTTAATTTCTTCTACGTTACCGCGAAGCTCTTCTTGCCATGCTGCGTGTGGTGTTACTTTCATTTCTGGAAGAACATCGAACGCTTTATACATTAGCTCTGGTAGGTTGTATTTCTTAGTTAGGTCGTGAATTGCTTGTGCTAGTTCTTGAACGCGCATGCCTTCATAGAAGCTTGGGTCTTCGTTGTAGAGCGAAGGTAGGAAGCTCTTGATGGTTAGGTTCAAGTCGTAGCCACGTTTAAATTCAGTTAGACCGCGTAGCAATTGCATTGCTTTTGATTTGTCGATACCGATTGAGAATAGGAACAACAAGTTGTATGGACCTGTTTTCTCTACCACGATGCCGCGCTCGTCTAGGAATTTAGCCACCAGCGAAGCAGGAATACCTGATTCTTCTAGTTCGCCTTCTTTATTCATCCCAGGAGTCAGTAGCGTTACTTTGATTGGATCAAGATACATGTGGTTGTCATCCATGTTCTTGAAGCCATGCCATGTGTCGCTAGGATCTAGTTTCCAACATTCTGTGGTATCGATGTTTTCTGGTTGCCATACATCGAAGAACCAGCTGTCGCTTTCTGCTTCTAGACGTTTGATCTCTTTACGGAAGCGGATTGCGCGATCGATAGAGTCTTGCATCAACTTTTTACCAGTGTTGCCGCGCATCATTGCCGCTGCAGTTTCAGTAGAAGCAACAATGCCGTACTGAGGTGAAGTTGAAGTGTGCATCATGAATGCTTCATTGAAAGATTCTTTATCAAAGTCACCTTTCACGTGAATCATTGAAGCTTGTGAGAACGCTGCCAACAGTTTGTGTGTTGATTGTGTTTCGTAGAACACTTTGCCTGGCATCGCTTCACCACTCATACCACATTTACCTTCGTAAATTGGGTTGAAGTTAGTGTAAGGCACCCAAGCACTGTCGAAGTGGATGTGTTTACAATCTAGCGACTCTTTGATGAATTGTGTGTTGTACAACAAGCCATCGTAAGTTGAGTTAGTCACTACTGCGTAAGTTGGTGCTGTTGCACCTGGTGTTTTCGCCACTTTCTCTGCAATGACATCGCGGCTGAATTCGCTTTGTGGAATGCCACCAAGGATGCCATATGCGTTACGAGTTGGGCGGAAGTAGATTGGTGTCACGTCGCTCATCATCATTAGGTGAGTCAGAGATTTGTGACAGTTACGGTCAATCAGTACTGTGCTGCCAGCAGGTGCTGAGTACATACCAACGATTTTGTTCGATGTAGACGTACCGTTAGTTACGATGTACGAGCTGTCGGCATTGAATGTACGTGCGATGTATTCTTCTGCATCTTTATGTGGACCTGAGTGGTCGAGCAGAGAACCTAGCTCAGGCATTGAGATTGATACGTCCGCTTTGAATGTGTTTGGACCGTAAAAATCGTAGAAGATGCTACCAGCAGGGCTTTTCTGGAATGCAGTACCGCCCATGTGACCTGGAGTACAGAAGGTGTATTTACCTTCTTCTACGTATTTGAATAGCGCTTTAGTGAATGGAGGCATGATGGCATCTTTGTATGCCTCAGTCGCTTGGTTGATTTTGATAGCGATGTCGTCAGCCATACCTAAAGCGTACTCGAAGAAGCTCACGTTTAGACGTAGGTCTGTTAGTGAAATGTCTAGAGTAGACTGTTCGTTAGCAAATGCGTGAACAGGCAGTTTTTCGTTGATTTGGCTGATACGTTCACATAGCTCTAGTGAGTATTTATCCCAGTCGAACAGCACACCGCAAATGCGAGGGTTCATCTCAATCATTTTGATCAAGTCTTTATCATCTACTGGGTAAACCACTTCGTAGCCCGCTTTCTCAAGAGCAGCGTGAAGTTGACGAACTGGCTCTTCTTTAAAGAACACACCCATGTGGTTCAAGATAGCGAATATATTCATTTGGACATCTCCAAGGCGAATGAGGGCGCTCTTTGCCATTTACAGGCAATGAGTAAAGTGAGCGCCGCGTGAATTTGGGTTTTATGGGCTGGCACCTTAGTGCCAGCATTTTGGGGATTAGTTGCTTGCTTGGGCAGGCATGTCGTCAGCGTGCATTTTCACGTACTGAGCAAGACCTGCTTTTTTGCTGTAGAACATCAAGATAACTAGAGACACGATGAAGGTTGCTGTTAGCGTACCGCCCTCTGCACCTGCTAGTGCGATGAAGCAGAACAGACAAGCCACACCAGAGAACAGCATTACGAAGCCGTTGCGTGTTGTCATACCTTCGAAGCGAATCAAGTTAATGCTTGAGTAGAAGTAAGGCAGCATAGTTAGTAGAACTGCGTCAGTTGTTAGCTGGTTGAATAGGTCTGATGCGTGTGCTGTTTTAGAGCTGAAGAACATCAGTACAACCATCAGTGCAGTCATCTTGATTGACGCAAGGATTAGACCTTTCTTAGGCACACCGTTTTTGTCAGTTTCGCCGTAGATTTTAGGGAAGTTGCCATCGCTCGCGGCACGTTTACCAGCCTCGCCCACCAGCATCATCCAAGAACCTAGCGAAGTGAAACATGCTAGTGCTGTGAATGCTGATACGAATGGTGCAGTCCAGCTACCGAATAGCTCAGTGGTTGCCAATGCAAATGGCGCACCTGATGCTGCAACTTCTGACGCAGGGAACATGCCGCTGATCATTTGAGTTGATAGGATGTAAATCACACCTGCGATACCAGTACCCAACATAGTTGCTAGTGGTACGGTACGTTTAGGGTTTTCTACCATACCAGTCGATACCGCTGCTGATTCCACACCTACGAATGACCATAGACAGATAAGAACCGCAGTTACTACTGCGTGGCTGTCAGTGCCTGCTGATACGTTCCAGTTTTGGCTGTAAAGCGCAGTGTCGAAGTGTGTCCAACCAAATGCAGCTGTACCAACAACAGGGATAAGGATAAGAACTAGACCAAGCGTACATAGACGGCTTACCCAGCTACCACCAAGTAGGTTGACGAAAGTGAAGATCCATACCGATGCAATCGTCGCAATACCTGCTGGGATTGGGTGATTAAGCACAGGGAAGAATACTGAAAGGTAAGAAACACCTGTAATGGCAATAGCCAGGTTACCAATCCAGTTCGCGTGGTAATAAAGAACGCCCGTTTGGAAACCAAATACCGGAGACACTTCGCCAGCATAAGCGATAGGACCACCTTCTTGTGGGTTTTTGGTTGCCAGACGAGCGTAAACAAACGCCAGACTCAGTGCACCGACCAAACAGATCAGCCAACTGAAGATTGAAACAGAGCCTACAGAGGCAAGACTAGAAGGTAATAGTGCAATACCACTACCCATCATGTTACCGGCTACGACACCCGTACAGGCAATAAGGCCGATTTTTTTCGCATTCGATGACATAACATCTCCAAATCTATTCTACTCGAGTCAACATGACTCAAACTGAATGGTTATTAGCGAGATGCTATGAGGAAAAACCTGCTCGACCTCGCTAAATTTCGAAGTGAAGACTACGCCCAAAAACTGGGAAAAAAATAAACTTGGGGTTATCAATAAAATGATTAGTTAATCAACATCAAGTTGAGGTAAACATGATAAACACAAAAATATAAAACCATATTATTCATTTAGTTATAAGAAAAACATCAAACCTTCTACCGATAGATAAACTCTCATCAACTCGTTGGTCATCGCGATAAAAGTTATCAACCTCTATCAACTTCCCCATCCCGAAGGGTTAATTCCCTGAAGTGTTGATTCCATAAATCTCTCCCTGATCGCGCTTTTTGACCCACATCAATATTCATCTCGCCTGCAAGAAAGCATCAAAATCATTCTCGCCACATAACTCAGCCAGACACTTCATACAATCAATAGAGATAGAGATAGAGATAGAGATAGAGATAGAGATAGAGATAGAGAAGCAAAGCGGGTATGTATTTCCGTTGCAAGCTTGCGCTGTTAGCTCCTTCGTAAGTCATTGCCCCACCGCCTCACCCTTTTCACTTTTCGACAGCGACAAAAAAGCCCCTCACCGAAATGAGGGGCTAGCATTAGACTGACGTTGAGTCCGAGAGAATTAAAGCATTCGAACGACAGAAGGGTGAACGGCGCGATACATGGCGTAATCAATCGCCTTCATGTTACTTGGGAAGACCAAGTTTTCGCACAGCAGGTACGTCTCAACCGACGTATCAATATAGAAAGCTTCACTGTAAGACTCACTGGCTAAATCCAGATCACCATCCAATTCGGCGTGCTTACCGCGAATCACATAGGAAAGCACTGAATCACGTAACCTCAATGCCTGTCCGAGATGCCGCTTGGCTAACGCCATGTCACCAATGATGGTTTCGTGCAGTGCTAAAGCTTCATAAATTCGCGGTTGAATTGGCCCCACCATCATTTTCACATTAGTCTCTAGTGCTTCACTGAGCTGCTGCATTCGCCCTTTCTTCAACTCCTGTGAGAAATCAAGTGCCTTTTGTACATGGTAAGCAATCAACAACTCAGCTTGAACGTAAGCATTATCCGGCTCGATTTCTAAAATATTTTCCATCAAGTCGATACCTTGGCGGAATTGTTTAGTATCAGAGACATTAAGGTAATGGTTAGCCTGAACAAACAACTCCAACGCGTCGGGATTCATTGGCATTCCCGCCACCAGCATCGTAGATTTCAATTTGGCATCCGACACTTTCAGCACTTGCATCAAATCCAACGACGCTTGTTGAAGCACTGTCTTTAAATGACTACTGGTTAACGCGTATTGACGACTAAACAACACTTTTTCAGATGAGTTATTGCGATATTCCACCTCTAAAAAGCTGCCACCGTCGTTCTCACGAACTCTCACCACGACCGATTTACCAGGCACAATGCCAGAAGTAAACGACGCCTTCTTTAGCATAACTCGGTAATCACTGACTTGAGCAATGTCGGACATCAACTTTTGGGCGAATCCGTCTGCCAAATCGTAGCTTAATCCTTCATTCGTAAAATTATCTTGAAACTTGAACTCAATCAGATGGGTATCGATGGCTTGGGTAATACGCACTTCCGATTGCTTGTAGGTAAACACGCCCATCACTACGACCAACATACTGATCCAGATGAAGTTCATAATTCCCAATCGCCAAGGACTGATTTTGTTTTTGCTCTGAGGTGCTTTTTTCTCTTTTGACATCTCGCAGACCGCGCGAGTTAGAGGACCGGCAGGAAAGGTAACGGCTGGTGCTATAGGTAGACAATCCTCTTCCGATTCTTCAACCGAAGGTGGGATCTCTTCATTTTGCCGACTTGTGACAAACTCTTCATGCGTCATAGTAACCACGTTCGCTACCAGCTTATAGCCACGCTTGGGCACCGTGATAACGTAGTTGGTATTTTCCTCTCGACCGTCACGTAGTAGCTTACGCAACTCAAAGATGGATTGAGTCACCACTTGATCGGTCACAATCGCTCCAGCCCAAACGTACTGAATCAATTCCTCGCGGTTGAACACCTCATTCGCATGCTCCGCTAAGAAGTGCAAAAGATTAATTAAGCGTGGCTCAACAGTAACTTCCCTATCTTGTCGATACAGCTTATTTTCATCAACGCTCAAAACCCAGTCATTGATTTGAAAATAGACTCCAACCATGTATGAAAACTCTCGTATCTACAGACAGCGTTACGCTAGGAATCAGACAATGGTCGATTCCTACAAGTAACTAAAGGCAAGATTATAGGTGGGAAAGCAGCGTGTACCTAGAAAAGCAAGTCGCCAAAAATGCAAACTTAAGTTAAGTGATGCAAGAATGAGACTACTCAAGTGCTGCGAGGATAGAGCAATGTGTGGCGTCATCGTCTGTATGACCACAACAAGCATCATTAATCTTCTTTAACGCTCGGCGAATTTTCGTCAGCTCGTTAATTTTCCCATCAATCAGCTCTAACTTAGCAGAAGTAATGGCTTTTACCTCTGCACAGCTGTGTTCTGTCGCTTCTAACTTAATTTCTAACAGGTCTTTAATTTCATCCAGACTCAAGCCAAGATCTTTACCTTTGAGGATAAAGTGCACCTGCTTTTGATTCTCTTCATCATACAAGCGGTAGCCTGATTCGCTTCGCCCTGCGGGTTTTATTAGCGCGTTTTTCTCGTAGAAACGCAATGTATCGGCAGTCACACCACAACGTTTTGCCAGTTCACCTATCTGAAACATAACTTTCCCTATTAACTATCTCGTTACTTTTAAAGCTAAAGAACGACTTTTTTGCAATTATTTTTGAGATGCCAAACGATTGCGCGAGCTTTTTTGTAATAAATTGGTTAGAATACGCGCCATCAAATGTGGAGACTGTTTTCTAACCAGAAAACACCCTGCAAAGGTCTTTACCAAAACTGGCCAATATTTTACCCCAAGAGGTAAAAACAAGTTCATTTTTGGCAAACATCTTTAACTCCGTGAATTTGAGGAAAATGGAAGCATGAATAACGCTCGTCCTATTCGCCGTGCGCTTATCAGCGTATCAGACAAAACAGGTATTGTTGAGTTTGCGCAAGCTCTTGCTGAGCGCGGTGTCGATATCCTATCTACTGGTGGTACAGCTCGCCTACTTGCCGAACAAGGCATCGCCGTAACCGAAGTCTCTGACTACACTGGTTTCCCAGAAATGATGGACGGCCGCGTTAAAACGCTTCACCCAAAAGTTCACGGTGGTGTGCTTGGTCGTCGTGGCCAAGATGATGACGTGATGGAAAAGCACGGCATCAACCCTATCGATATGGTTGTCGTAAACCTATACCCATTCGCAGAAACCGTTGCCAAAGAAGGCTGTACACTAGCCGACGCTGTTGAAAACATCGATATCGGCGGCCCAACAATGGTTCGTTCTGCAGCGAAAAACCACAAAGACGTGACTATCGTTGTTAATGCAGGTGATTACGGCCGCGTAATTACAGAGATGGACGCAAACGACAAATCTCTCACTCTCGAAACTCGTTTCGACCTAGCTATCGCAGCATTCGAGCACACAGCATCTTACGACGGCATGATCGCAAACTACTTCGGCACTATGGTTCCATCTTACGGTGAGAACAAAGACGGTGATGAAGAGAGCAAATTCCCTCGTACGTTCAACCAACAGTTCGAGAAGAAGCAAGACATGCGCTACGGTGAGAACAGCCACCAAGCAGCCGCATTCTACGTTGAAGCAAACCAACAAGAAGCATCCGTTTCTACTGCTCGCCAAATCCAAGGTAAAGCCCTTTCTTACAACAACATCGCAGACACGGACGCAGCGCTTGAATGTGTGAAAGAGTTCAACGAGCCAGCATGTGTAATCGTAAAACACGCAAACCCATGCGGTGTTGCTCTAGGTAAAGACATCCTAGAAGCGTACAACCGTGCTTACCAAACTGACCCAACATCTGCATTCGGCGGCATCATTGCATTCAACCAAGAACTGGATGCTGAAACAGCAACCGCTATTGTTG
This sequence comes from Vibrio sp. 397, assembly GCF_033339395.1. Taxonomy (NCBI): domain Bacteria; kingdom Pseudomonadati; phylum Pseudomonadota; class Gammaproteobacteria; order Vibrionales; family Vibrionaceae; genus Vibrio; species Vibrio sp. 397. The sequence goes on from NZ_JAWOUN010000031.1 coordinate 8,294, forward strand.
AGCGTCAATTCGTTGAAGTGATCATCGCACCTTCTGTTTCTGCTGAAGCGATTGAAGTGGTTGCCGCGAAGAAGAACGTACGTCTACTTGAGTGTGGCGAATGGACAACGAAGACAACTGGCTTTGACGTGAAACGCGTGAATGGCGGTCTACTGGTTCAAGACCGCGACCAAGGCATGGTAAGCCTAGACGACCTAAAAGTGGTTTCTAAGCGCCAGCCAACAGAAGAAGAGCTAAAAGATGCACTGTTCTGCTGGAAAGTAGCGAAATACGTGAAATCTAACGCGATCGTTTACTCGAAAAGCGACATGACTATCGGTGTAGGTGCTGGCCAAATGAGCCGCGTTTACTCTGCGAAAATCGCAGGCATCAAAGCTGCAGACGAAGGTCTACAGGTTGAAGGTTGTGTAATGGCATCAGATGCATTCTTCCCATTCCGTGACGGTATCGACGCGGCTGCAGAAGCGGGCATCAAGTGTGTTATCCAACCAGGTGGTTCTATGCGTGATGACGAAGTTATTGCAGCAGCAGACGAACACGGCATGGCGATGATCTTTACCGGTATGCGTCACTTCCGCCACTAATCCTCTCGTCTTCACTGGGACGATAACTGCGTTGACGGCGTTCACTTATCCTAATCACATAGCATACTATGCTCATAGGAATAAGTTCACTTGTCGCCTTGTCCTCGTCCCACTGAATTAGAGAGGCCATACTCAGGTCTTTGCGAAATATCTGAGTTTGAGCAAACGGTATTTATAAGATTAAGGATTTTCATATGCGAGTTTTAATCATTGGTTCAGGCGGTCGTGAACATGCGCTAGGCTGGAAAGCAGCGCAAAACCCAAATGTTGAGACTATCTTCGTTGCACCAGGCAACGCAGGTACAGCACTAGAGCCAAAACTAGAGAACGTAAACATCGATGTAGAAGACATCGCTGGCCTTGTTGCTTTCGCCAAAGAGAAGGCGATTGAACTGACTATCGTTGGCCCAGAAGCACCGCTGGTTATTGGTGTGGTGGATGCGTTCCGCGAAGCGGGCTTACCAATCTTTGGTCCTACCCAAGCCGCAGCGCAGCTTGAAGGCTCTAAAGCGTTTACTAAAGACTTCCTTGCTCGTCACCAAATCCCAACCGGTGCATACGCAAACTTCACAGAAATTGAACCAGCGCTTGCTTACGTGCGTGAGCAAGGTGCACCGATCGTGGTGAAAGCCGACGGCCTTGCGGCTGGTAAAGGCGTGATTGTGGCAATGACGCTAGAAGAAGCCGAAGACGCAATCAAAGACATGCTAGCAGGCAACGCATTTGGTGATGCTGGTAGTCGTGTCGTTATCGAAGAATTCCTAGATGGTGAAGAAGCAAGCTTCATCGTGATGGTGGATGGTGAGAACGTTCTGCCAATGGCCACCAGCCAAGACCACAAACGCGTAGGCGACAAAGATACGGGTCCTAACACCGGTGGCATGGGAGCATACTCTCCAGCTCCAGTGGTAACACAGGAAATCCACAACCGCATCATGGAAGAAGTGATTTACCCAACAGTACGCGGCATGGCTGCTGAAGGTAACCCTTACACTGGTTTCCTATACGCGGGTCTGATGATCGACAAAGACGGCACTCCGAAAGTGATCGAGTACAACTGCCGCTTCGGTGATCCAGAGACACAACCTATCATGATGCGCATGGAATCGGATCTTGTTGATCTGTGCCTAGCGGCAATCGACGAGAAGCTAGATCAAGCGGAATCGAAGTGGGATCCACGAGCATCGATTGGTATCGTGCTAGCAGCCGGTGGTTACCCAGCAGCGTACAACAAAGGCGACGTTATTTCGGGTCTGCCACAAGTTGAAATTGAAGGCGAAAAAGTCTTCCATGCTGGTACAGATAACAAAGATGGCGACATCGTGACAAACGGTGGTCGTGTTCTTTGTGCAACCGCACTTGGCAACAGCGTATCAGAAGCGCAGCAGCGTGCTTACGAGCTTGCAAAACAGATCCGTTGGGATGGCATGTTCCATCGCAACGACATCGGCTACCGTGCAATTGCACGTGAGCAAGAAAAATAAAAACAACATAAGTTGGCTAAAAAACAAAAGGCGCACTCAGCGCCTTTTTTATTGTTCTTGTTCGAGAGAGTTCGAAGCAATGTTTATTCAGAGATCAACGTTGGCCGAGAAACACAATCAAAGTCATCGTCATTGAGCATCAACAATTCATCGACCATTGCTTTGTTTCGTGACTGCTTGCCGACAAAAGCCACATAACTGTCTACCGATGAGAGACGCTCGATAATAAATTTTGGCAGCGTCTGATTAAACTCGAGTGTCGAGAACACCTTACCTTTGCAGGTTTCAAACGATTGACCATTCCAATAACCTTGAATAAGGCTCTGATTGTTACGAGACTGCGCCTTAACCGATGCCACTACGTCATTCGCTTCTGCTTTGTAGCGCTCTAATTGGTCATGCTGAAGTGGTAAGACTTTACGGTTAACACGATATTGTTGGTAAACCGCTTCGCCATCTTTATTGAAACGGATGTGGATTTGAAAAGGCACCAACTCTTGTTTGGTATCAACTTGCTCGCCTTTTCGAATCAACTCTCGCAACTCACCTTCATCCCAGCGATAATCACTCTGGAACCAACCATTGTCCCCCATAGTCACATAATCAGCCGCCGTACTCACACGAGTGAGTTTCTCTGTCATCCAGTACAAGCTGCTAGCATCTCCCGCAACTTTACCACCAGAAAAATGCGTGAATTGTTCTAAATTAGGAGTTTCAACCGACGAACAGCCAAAAAGGGTAAGGCTAGATAGGAGAAGTGAAGTGAGTAGATGTTTTTTCATGAAATTGCACCGAGGCAGGATACCTCGGTGCATTCTAACTTAGTTTACTGATTCTTTCAGCGCTTTACCTGCTACGAATGCTGGTACGTTAGCTGCTGCGATTTGAATCTCGTCACCAGTCTTAGGGTTACGACCAGTACGTGCAGCGCGGTGGTTTACTTTGAATGTACCAAAACCAATTAGTTGAACTTGGTCACCCTCTTTAAGTGCGCCAGTTACACCATCAAGAGTCGCTTCAAGAGCAGCTTTTGCTTGTGCTTTTGATAGGTCTGCTTTCTCTGCGATAAAGTCGATTAATTGGGTCTTGTTCATTAGGTTTCCCTTCTCATAGGTTATCGAATTCGTCTCACTCTAAAACATAAATGCCCCATCTGGCAAAGGTTTGTAAGCGATCTTTCGATTTTCTGACGTACTTTTAGCCATAATATGAGTAATAACTCACAATTTGTTACCACATACCCCCTGAAAACCCTTGCTTTCCAAGGTATTTGGACCAATTTATAAGTCACTTTTGCGGTTATAATAGCTGCAAATAACCACTATCAAACTACATTCAAGGGCAACTATGCTGCTGTTATCCATTTATATCTCTATTGCAATCGGCATTTCGTTTATCTGTTCGGTGCTGGAGGCGGTACTGCTGAGTATCAGTCCGAGCTACATTGCGCAGCTCAATCAACAGGGGCATCCCGCAGCTGGGCAATTGGCTAAGCTGAAATCAGATATCGACCGACCACTGGCATCTATTCTGACTTTAAACACCATCGCTCACACTATCGGCGCTGCCACTGCTGGTGCACAAGCTGCGGTTGTATTTGGTAGCGAAGCATTAGGTATCTTTTCGGCAGTGCTGACATTGGCGATCTTAGTGCTTTCAGAAATCGTACCGAAGACGATTGGCGCGACCTACTGGCGTCAGTTGGCACCCACTGCCGCGGTCGCATTGCGTTGGATGGTATGGGCGCTTACACCCTTTGTTTGGTTCTCAGAGCAAATCACCAAGCGTCTTGCTCGTAACCACGAAGCTCCGAAGATGCGTGATGAGCTGTCTGCAATGGCGATTCTGGCACGTGAAAGCGGTGAATTTGCCGAGGGTGAATCAAAAATCTTAAGCAACTTGCTTGGCATCCAAGATGTACCCGTAACGCAGGTTATGACGCCACGACCAGTAGTATTCCGTGTCGATGCCACAATGACCATCAATGAGTTCCTAGAAAAACACAAAGATACGCCTTTCTCACGCCCATTGGTTTACAGCGAACAGAAAGATAACATTATTGGTTTTGTGCATCGCCTTGAGTTGTTCAAACTACAACAATCAGGTTGTGGACAAAAACAGTTGGGAGCAATCATGCGCCCAATTCAAGTGGTGCTAAACAATACTACTTTACCTAAAGTATTCGACCAGATGATGACTCATCGCTTACAGCTGGCACTTGTTGTTGATGAATACGGTACCGTGCTAGGTTTGGTAACGTTGGAAGATATTTTTGAACACCTCGTAGGCGAGGAGATCATCGACGAAGCAGATAAAAGCACTGACATGCAGGAGCTGGCTTACCAACGCTGGGAAAGCTGGAAAGAAATGCACGGCGTAATCGAAAGCCGCGATGACGATGAAGAAGATAATGAGCCGGAGAAGCAGGATAAAGAGCCAGAAGCTCAAGAGCCACCGAAACCCGACTCGAAAGAATCGTAATCAGCATTAGGTATAACAGCTTAAACGCACAAACAAAAAAGGCATCCAGTTAGGATGCCTTTTTCTATTTATTCAACGATTAAAGTGCAATACCGATGTTGCTCACACCTTCTTCACGTATCTCTTCACGCAAATCTTTAATCAAGCTGATGTCACGTTCTATCGCTTCACGCAGCGGACGGAAGATAGCCCACTGGACGTCCCACTCTTCACATACGGCTTCGTTTTCTTTCTGGTTGTCGTTAGTGATTGGCTCTGCGCCTTGTGCTTGCTCTAGATCAGCAACGGTTTGTACCGACTGTTGACTCACTTTAAGCATTGAATCAAAAAGGTAGTCGCGATCCAATAGACCATGCAGTAACGTAGACAAACCCTGACACGCGTCCATCGCTGGGTAAACGCCGTAAAAATCGAACTCATCCGCACTTGGGAACAACTCTTCTAACTTCTCCAATTGACGTTCGAAGTTAATTTTCGCGTTCTTAACTGTCAAAATTTCCCATACACTATCAAGAATCGCTCGGTAAGCACGCGGGTCAGCAAATTCTGTATTCTCACAAAACATCGCATAGTTTGGATACATGCGTTCACACAGACACGCCATAAAGGTAATTTGTTGCCAAGGTTCTAGTTTTTCTAAACGAACCTGAAGAGGATTCTTAAGCATAGTCACTCAATCATTGAAGAAAAAAACAGCGAAAGTGTACTTGATTCATCACAGGGAAAAAAGTTAATGCCGCATTCAAATCAGATTTTCCTGCTCTCAGAGCATCGCGACACCTACAAAACGTTACTGGCAGAGAAAAATCTGCCCGATCTTTGTCTCACCGACCAACCAGAAGCCGCTCAGATCGTACTAGCGGATCCACCCTTACTATCACAAAGCTTAGACGAGTTTTCACAGCTTGAATGGGTGCAATCCACGTTTGCTGGTGTCAACGCCTTAACATCCCCTAGCCTTCGTCAGGACTATACTCTAACTAACGTTCGAGGCATCTTTGGTCCACTGATTGCTGAATATGTTTTGGGTTACAGTATTGCCCATTACCGCCACTTTGCCCGATACCACCAGCAGCAACAAAACAAACAATGGCAGCCTCACCTGTACACGTCATTAAAAAGTAAAACCATGGTAATTCTTGGTACCGGTAGCATTGGGGGCTATCTGGGCAACGCCGCTAAAGCAATGGGGATAAAAACTATCGGTATTAACCGCACAGGTATCCCTACTCCAGGCGGCGAGTTTCATCAGACCTTTCATATCAATGAACTAAGTAAGGCATTTGAGCAAGCCGACATCGTTGTGAATACTCTACCAAGTACACCTGAGACGCGACAGTTACTTAATCGTCAAACGCTCAGCCAACTAAATCAGGCGTTATTGTTTAACGTAGGTCGTGGCGACGTACTGGATGAGGCAGGGTTGCTCTTCGCTCTGAAAAACCGTTGGGTAGAACACGCCTTCTTAGATGTGTTTGAGCAAGAACCGTTGTCGGTAGAGCATCCATTTTGGAAACTACCGCAAGTCACCATCACTCCACACATTGCTGCGCTGAGTTTTCCCGAGCAAGTCATCGAGATTTTTGCTGACAACTATCTACGCTGGCGCGATGGGTTTTCATTAAATTATCAAGTGGATTTCGAAAAGGGTTACTAAGAATGTCGTTAGACGAGCTATTGCAGCAAGTGAGGGCCTGCCAGATCTGCGCGGATAACTTACCTTTGGGTGCAAACCCTGTCGTGCAAGCAGCAAAAGGGGCACGCATCCTAATCATCGGTCAGGCCCCTGGCACACGTGTACACAAAACCTCGATACCTTGGAATGACCCAAGTGGTGATCGATTACGCCAATGGCTCGATATCGACAAAGACGTTTTCTACGACCCAAATAAAATTGCCATTGTCCCAATGGGATTCTGTTATCCAGGCAAAGGGAACTCTGGTGATTTACCGCCTCGTAAAGAATGTGCGCCCACTTGGCATAAAAAGATTCTTGAGCAACTGCCCAATATAGAGCTCACTCTACTAATTGGTCAGTACTCGCAGCAGTACTATCTCACCAACAAACCAAAGACGCTCACGCAAACTGTTCAGCAATGGCAAGATTGGGAACCGGACTTTATCCCGCTCCCTCACCCATCCCCACGCAATACATTGTGGTTAAAGAAGAATCCTTGGTTTGAATCTGACGTCGTGCCATACCTTAAAAAACGCGTTCACTCGATGCTTTAGGTTACCCATGATCTAATTGCTTGTTTATCTGTACAAGAAAATTAGAACATAAAACCAGAAATCATAAGCATTTGTTTATATTAAACTTTAATGTCTAGTGTACAGCTAGAGTAGTAATTAGATCATAGTAGGCCAAATACTACTAGAGCTGTACAGCCTTGAGTCTCAGATAGAAAAGCTGAATTTTAGGCAAAAAAATACCGGCACTGAATGCCGGCATTTGATTTCAAAAAAATCTAACTTACTTGTGGTATGGCTTAGATAACTCGTGTACCGCATCCACAAATACGCCCGCGTTTTCTGGCGGTACATCCAAGTGGATACCGTGACCTAGGTTGAACACATGACCAGTCCCCGTATCACCAAATCCTTCTAGGATATCCGCTACTTCTTCGCGGATGCGCTCTGGTGAAGCGTAAAGCATTGATGGGTCCATATTACCTTGCAGCGCCACTTTATCACCGATACGTGCTTTCGCGTCAGCAATGTTGATTGTCCAGTCTAGACCAACCGCATCACAGCCCGTAGCTGCGATTTGCTCAAGCCACATGCCGCCATTCTTAGTAAACAGTGTGACTGGCACGCGACGACCGTCGTTTTCACGAATCAGACCATCTACAATCTTGTGCATGTATTGCAGTGAGAACAGATTGTAATCACGAGGCGTTAGTACGCCACCCCATGTGTCAAATACCATTACCGATTGCGCACCCGCTTTAATTTGCGCGTTTAAGTACTCGATAACGCTGTCTGCCAGCTTATCTAGAAGTAGGTGCAGAGTTTGTGGTTCCGCGTACATCATCTTCTTGATCTTGGTAAACGCTTTAGAGCTACCACCTTCGATCATGTACGTCGCAAGAGTCCAAGGACTACCAGAAAAACCAATCAGCGGCACTTCACCCTTCAGGTCTTTACGGATCTGGCGTACTGCGTTCATTACGTATTGCAGTTCACCTTCAGGATCTGGCAAACCAATTTTTTCCACGTCGGCTTTGCATGTAATTGGGTTATCAAAAACAGGTCCTTCACCCGCAGCAAAACGCAAACCAAGCCCCATTGCATCTGGAATCGTTAAGATGTCCGAGAATAAGATCGCGGCATCAAGAGGAAAACGGCGTAATGGTTGAAGTGTCACTTCGGATGCTAATTCTGCATTTCGACACAAAGACATGAAATCACCCGCTTCTGCACGAGTCGCTTTGTATTCTGGTAGGTAACGACCTGCCTGGCGCATCATCCATACTGGCGTGTAATCTACCGGCTCTTTTAAAAGCGCACGCAGATAACGATCATTTTTTAATTCAGTCATTCCGTAATTCCAACTGTTAGGCTTTCTGTGAAAGGGGGTATTCTATCACTGATTTAAGTCCAATAGCTGTGTGCTTTGCAACCTGGATCAAGTTATTAACTTTTAAATCAATGCTTAATTTGCACCCAATCGGTATCAGTGTTAAAAATTTGTTCGCTAGCGAAAACTACAATTATAAACTGAGTACTTAGTACTCAGCATCTCATAACGACATCTTACTTACCCCCTCCCTCTCGGAGGGTTTTTTTTATCTATTTATCAGACAATTAGAGTCTATATCTTTCAGCGTTTGTTCGATAAGTGCTCTTGCAATCGTTCCTTTAGGCGCAACAGGCGGCATCTCGTCGATACCAAACCATTGTGCATCAGACAGCTCAGTGTAGTCTGGGCTTAACTCTCCGGATTCATAATCAGCTAAAAACCCCATCATCATACTGGATGGGAAAGCCCAAGGCTGGCTGCCAAAGTAACGAATATTTTTAACGAGAATTCCCGTTTCTTCATGAATTTCTCGAGCCACGCACTCTTCTAATGTCTCACCGACTTCTAGAAAACCCGCAATAACCGTATACATACCATTTCGATGCCTTGGATGTTGGGCTAATAAGATCTGATTTTCTTTACGTACAGCAACGATAATACACGGAAATATTCTAGGATAATGAAGGGTGCGACATTCACCACACTGCATGGCTAACTGGTTATTATTAAGAAAGTTTCTTCCTCCGCACTGTGGACAAAAGCGCAAACTTTGCGTCATGTGCCCATATTGCACAGCTTTACTTAACAACATAAATAATGGCTCAGGAAAATGCAGGCAGTCACGCAGGGATACTAAAGGTAGATCATGCTCTAAATCGGCCAAGTTAAGCCACATGACGGGCGAACCAGAATACTCACCAATGGGTCTTGCACTCGTTACTGGCAGTGATAACTGCTCTGCAGACCCGAAGGGCACAGCACCATCCACCAGCCAAATTTCACTTCCTGCAACAACACACCAGTATGCATTTATCGCGCGGTTAACATCACCTTTTCTTAACATTACACCATCCCTTTGCTTGAAGTTCGTTCATTTTACTGGCAATCTAATTTCATACTAGAGTTTATCGTTAAGTAAATGTGCACTCTAAATTCTAGTAAGGACAAGAGTTTGTAATAACTTTACTAACTTTGCTTTGCAAAGGATACGTTCGCCGATGGGCGATCAGATCATGAGGGCATGGTCATGCTAAGAAAATTCAAACAAACACAAGACCAGTGGGGTGGCTCAAGTGATGTCATTGATCACTGGTTAGAGACACGACAATCCCTGATTGTTGAATATTGTAAGCTTGCAGCGCTGCAACCTTGTTCGAAAACCAATGTTATTGAACTCCCATCTCCTTCCGAACTGCAGGATTTCTGTCAGCACCTCGTTGATTACATCTCCGAAGGCCACTTTAAAATTTATGACATGGTTATGGACCGTTGGAAAGCAACCGGCTTTGTCGTGACTAATGAGATCAATCAAACCTATGGTCAAATTGTTCTAACGACTGAACCATTATTGAACTTTAACGATAAGTACTCAGAAGTGACTGAAGATGATGAATTAAATGATTTCGATTCTGATATGTGTCTCATTGGGGAAATTCTTGAGACTCGCTTTGAAGTCGAGGACTATCTGATACAGCAAATCGCAGAAAGCCTGTCTATGCCACCTGGAGCTTAGTATTTGCAAACATTCAGAAATAGAGTGAGAGAAAAGACTGACGATCATCGTCGGTCTTTTTTGTTTCTAGCTTTATCGAAAATCCCACCGGAAGAACAAAGCAGTATAAAAAACTAAAAAGGCACCCGAAGGTGCCTTTTTCTTAAGCTTTTAACGATTACTCGTTATATGACTTACTCTTCAGAAGAGAAACCAGCGTTTAGAAGTGCCGCTAGGTTATCCGTTGCTTGCTCAGCAGAAGGACCATCTTGCGCTTCAGAACGTTTAGCTTGACGCTCTTGGTGGTATGCGAAACCAGTACCAGCTGGGATCAGACGACCAACAATTACGTTCTCTTTCAGACCACGTAGGTCATCACGCTTACCAGAAACCGCAGCTTCCGTTAGTACGCGAGTTGTCTCCTGGAACGATGCCGCAGAGATGAACGACTCAGTCGCTAGAGATGCTTTAGTAATACCTAGTAGTTCACGTTCGAAACGTGCAGGCTCTTTGCCTTCAGCTTCTAGGTTACGGTTAGCAATCTTAACTTGTGAGTATTCAATCTGCTCACCAGGTAGGAACTCAGAGTCACCAGAGTGAGTAATAGTACACTTACGCAGCATCTGACGAACGATAGTTTCAATGTGCTTATCGTTAATCTTAACGCCTTGTAGACGGTAAACTTCCTGTACTTCGTTAGCAATGTACTGCGTTACCGCGTGTACGCCACGTAGACGTAGGATGTCATGTGGAGACTCTGGACCATCTGCGATCACGTCACCACGTTCAACTTTTTCACCTTCGAATACGTTCAACTGACGATGCTTAGGAATCATCTCTTCGTAAGCTTCACCGCTTTCACGTGTGATCACTAGGCGACGTTTACCTTTCGTCTCTTTACCAAAGCTCACAGTACCTGTGTGCTCAGCAAGGATTGCAGGCTCTTTCGGCTTACGTGCTTCAAATAGGTCAGCAACTCGTGGAAGACCACCGGTGATATCTTTGTTACCGCCAGACTTCTGAGGAATACGTGCTAGTGTTGCACCAACACCTACTGCTGCGCCATCTTCGATGTTCACAATCGCTTTACCAGGTAGGAAGTAGTGAGCTGGCATATCAGTACCAGGGATCATTACATCGTTACCTTGCTCGTCAACAAGTTTGATAGCTGGACGCATATCTTTACCTGCTGAAGGGCGAGCTGCTGGGTCAGTTACTTCGCTTGAAGATAGACCAGTTAGGTCATCCGTTTGACGAGATACTGTTACGCCGTCGATCATATCTACGAACTGGATGCGACCTGCTACCTCAGTAATGATAGGTAGTGTGTGCGCTTCCCAGTTTGCAACTGTTTCGCCAGCTTGAACTGTATCACCATCGCCTTTGCTTAGTAGCGTACCGTAAGGCAGTTTGTGTTTCTCTTTAGTACGACCAAACTCATCAACGATAGTTAACTCTGTCGCACGAGAAGTGATAACGATCTTACCGTCATCAGCCAATACAGATTTAGCGTTGTGTAGCTTGATAGAACCGTTGTTCTTAACTTGAACACTGTTCTCTGCCGCTGCTGTCGATGCCGCACCACCGATGTGGAACGTACGCATCGTTAGCTGTGTACCTGGCTCACCGATAGACTGAGCAGCAATAACACCCACTGCTTCACCTTGGTTCACTAGGTGACCACGTGCTAGGTCACGACCGTAACATTGTGCACAACAACCGAAGTCAGAATCACACGTTACTACAGAGCGCACTTTCATGCTGTCTACTGAGTTCTCTTCCATGATTTGACACCACTTCTCATCGATCAGGGTGTTACGTGGAATAAGAACGTCTTCAGTGCCAGGTTTTAGTACGTCTTCAGCAACAACACGACCAAGAGCAAGCTCAGAAAGTGCAACTTTAACATCACCACCCTCGATGTGAGGCATCATGTCGACACCTTCGTGAGTGCCACAGTCATGTTCAGTTACAACAACGTCTTGAGCAACGTCTACTAGACGACGAGTTAGGTAACCCGAGTTCGCTGTTTTCAGTGCCGTATCCGCAAGACCCTTACGAGCACCGTGCGTTGAGATAAAGTACTGAAGTACGTTTAGACCTTCTTTAAAGTTCGCTGTGATCGGCGTTTCGATGATTGAACCATCTGGACGCGCCATCAGACCACGCATACCCGCAAGCTGACGAATCTGTGCTGCAGAACCACGAGCGCCCGAGTCCGCCATCATATAGATGCTGTTGAATGACTCTTGCTGTTCCTCTTCACCGTCACGGTTAACTACCGTTTCAGATGAAAGGTTTTCCATCATTGCTTTCGCAACACGGTCGTTGGTCGATGCCCAGATATCGATAACTTTGTTGTAGCGTTCGCCCGCAGTAACAAGACCTGATTGGTACTGTTCCTGGATTTCACGTACTTCTTCTTCCGCTTCTGCGATTTCAGTGTACTTAGCTGCAGGTACAACCATATCGTCGATACCAACAGATACACCAGAAAGTGCCGCGTATGCGAAACCTGTGTACATGATTTGGTCAGCGAAGATTACTGTGTCTTTCAGACCTAGTTTACGGTACGCCTCGTTAAGTAGGTTAGAGATTTGCTTCTTACCTAGCTTTTGGTTAACGATGCTGTACGGTAGACCAGCTGGCACGATTTGCCATAGCATTGCACGACCAACAGTGGTGTCTACCATCTTGGTTTCTGTAGTGCTGTTGCCATCTTCGTCTACAACAGTTTCTGTAATACGTACTTTAACGCGTGCGTGAAGCTCAGCTTGTTTAGTGCGGTATGCTTTCTCAGCCTCTTCTGGGCCAGAAAGGTACATGCCTTCACCTTTCACGTTGATCTTTTCACGAGTCATGTAGTACAGACCCAATACAACGTCCTGAGAAGGTACGATGATCGGATCACCTGACGCTGGCGACAGAATGTTGTTTGTCGACATCATCAGAGTACGAGCTTCAAGCTGTGCCTCTAGAGTTAGAGGTACGTGAACCGCCATTTGGTCACCATCGAAGTCCGCGTTGTACGCTGCACAAACAAGTGGGTGTAGCTGAATCGCTTTACCTTCGATCAGTACTGGTTCGAACGCCTGGATACCTAGACGGTGAAGTGTCGGTGCACGGTTCAATAGTACTGGGTGTTCACGGATTACTTCGTCTAGGATATCCCAAACGACCGCTTCTTCACGCTCTACCATTTTCTTAGCAGCTTTGATTGTAGTCGCAAGACCACGAGTCTCTAGCTTGCTGTAGATAAATGGTTTGAATAGCTCAAGTGCCATCTTCTTAGGAAGACCACACTGGTGTAGACGAAGGTATGGACCTACTGTGATTACAGAACGGCCAGAGTAGTCTACACGTTTACCTAGAAGGTTCTGACGGAAACGACCTTGTTTACCCTTGATCATATCAGCAAGAGATTTCAGAGGACGCTTGTTAGAACCTGTGATCGCACGACCACGACGACCGTTATCTAGTAGCGCATCAACAGACTCTTGCAGCATACGTTTTTCGTTACGTACGATGATGTCCGGAGCAGCTAGCTCTAGAAGACGCTTCAAACGGTTGTTACGGTTGATCACACGACGGTATAGATCGTTAAGATCAGAAGTCGCAAAGCGACCGCCATCTAGAGGTACTAGAGGACGTAGATCTGGCGGAAGTACTGGAAGTACAGTTAGGATCATCCACTCAGGGTTGTTACCCGATGCGATGAACGCTTCTACCAGCTTAAGACGCTTAGTTACTTTCTTACGCTTAGTTTCAGAGTTTGTTGTCTCTAACTCTTCACGCATTTGTTCTGCTTCAGCGTGCATATCCATAGAACCTAGTAGGTCCTTGATAGCTTCCGCACCCATCTTAGCAGTGAACTCGTCGCCCCACTCTTCTAGACGATCTAGATACTCTTCTTCAGTAAGCATCTGACCTTTTTCTAGATCAGTCATACCAGGCTCTGTTACTACGTACATTTCGAAGTACAGAACGCGTTCGATATCACGTAGAGGGATATCCATTAGTAGACCGATACGAGACGGTAGCGATTTTAGGAACCAGATGTGAGCTACTGGTGAAGCCAGTTCAATGTGGCCCATACGGTCACGACGAACTTTAGTTTGTGTAACTTCTACACCACACTTCTCACAGATAACACCACGGTGCTTCAGGCGCTTGTACTTACCACAAAGACATTCGTAGTCTTTAACTGGACCAAAGATACGCGCACAGAACAGACCATCGCGTTCAGGTTTGAACGTACGATAGTTGATCGTTTCAGGTTTTTTAACTTCACCGAAAGACCATGAACGGATCATGTCTGGTGAAGATAGACCGATTTTGATTGCATCAAATTCTTCGGTCTTATGCTGTGCTTTTAGAAAGTTTAATAAGTCTTTCACAATCAGCTCCTGTAAGGAGTTAAAAGGAGCTCACTTGCTAAAGTGAGCACCTTCTTCCAAATAATCGCTTTGATTCTCTCGACTTTCATCAAGAGAGAAAAGGATTACTCTTCGTCTTCTAGCTCGATGTTGATACCTAGCGAGCGGATCTCTTTCAACAGTACGTTGAACGATTCTGGCATGCCAGGTTCCATGCTGTGGTTACCGTCTACGATGTTCTTGTACATCTTAGTACGGCCGTTAACGTCATCCGACTTAACCGTTAGCATTTCTTGTAGCGTGTAAGCAGCACCGTATGCTTCTAGTGCCCATACTTCCATCTCACCGAAACGCTGACCACCGAACTGAGCTTTACCACCTAGTGGCTGCTGAGTTACTAGGCTGTACGAACCAGTTGAACGAGCGTGCATCTTGTCATCAACAAGGTGGTTCAGTTTCAGCATGTACATGTAACCAACAGTTACAGGACGCTCAAACGCATCACCTGTGCGACCATCAAACAGTGTTAACTGACCTGATGTTGGTAGATCTGCTAGCTCAAGAAGTGCTTTGATTGACTCTTCTGGAGCGCCATCAAATACAGGAGTCGCGATTGGTAGACCGCCACGCAAGTTCTTGATCAGAGTACGTACTTCATCATCAGATAGAGAAGCAATGTCTACTTTCTGGCGAGTGTCGCCTAGATCGTAAACTTTTTGTAGGAACTCGCGGAATTTCGCTAGTTCTTGCTGCTCTTTAACCATCTGGTTGATCTTGTCACCGATACCTTTCGCTGCCAGACCTAAGTGTACTTCTAGGATCTGACCGATGTTCATACGCGAAGGTACACCCAGTGGGTTAAGTACGATGTCTACAGGCTGACCTTTCTCATCGTATGGCATGTCTTCAACAGGGTTGATCTTAGAGATTACACCCTTGTTACCGTGACGACCCGCCATCTTATCACCAGGCTGAATGCGACGTTTAACCGCTAGGTAAACCTTAACGATCTTCAGTACACCAGGTGCTAAATCATCACCTTGAGTGATCTTACGACGCTTAGTTTCGAACTTCTTATCGAAGTCGGCTTTTAGCTCATCCCACTGCTCAGCAAGTTGCTCAAGCTGAGTTTGTAGTGCGTCATCTTCTAGCGTTAGTTCTAGCCACTTCTTACGATCAGTTGTGTCTAGTTTCGCTTCAGAGTAACCGCCTTCAATCAATACAGCTTTAACACGGTTTAGAAGGCCGCCCTCAAGAATCTGGAATTCTTCAGTTAGGTCTTTCTTCGCTTCTTTAAGCTGCATCTGTTCGATTTCAAGCGCACGCTTGTCTTTCTCTACGCCATCGCGAGTAAAGACTTGAACGTCGATGATCGTACCTGATACAGAGTTAGGTACACGTAGTGAAGTATCTTTAACGTCAGATGCTTTTTCACCGAAGATTGCACGTAGTAGCTTCTCTTCAGGCGTTAGCTGAGTTTCACCTTTAGGTGTAACTTTACCAACTAGGATGTCGCCACCCTTAACTTCAGCACCGATGTAAACGATACCTGACTCGTCTAGTTTAGACAGAGCAGACTCACCTACGTTTGGAATATCCGCTGTGATCTCTTCAGAACCAAGCTTAGTATCACGCGCCACACAAGTCAGTTCTTGGATGTGGATAGTCGTGAAACGGTCTTCTTGAACTACGCGCTCAGATACTAAGATCGAGTCTTCGAAGTTGTAACCGTTCCAAGGCATGAACGCGATACGCATGTTTTGACCAAGCGCTAGTTCACCAAGGTCTGTTGAAGGACCATCAGCAAGAACGTCACCGCGTGATACAGGCTCACCTGGCATCACACATGGGCGCTGGTTAATACATGTGTTCTGGTTAGAACGTGTGTATTTAGTCAGGTTGTAGATGTCGATACCAGCTTCACCTGGTACTAGCTCTTCTTCGTTAACTTTAACAACGATACGAGAAGCATCTACTGACTGGATTACACCACCACGTTTAGCAACTGCAGTTACACCTGAGTCAACTGCTACGTTACGTTCAATACCAGTACCAACAAGCGGTTTGTCAGCTTTCAGTGTTGGAACTGCCTGACGTTGCATGTTCGCACCCATCAATGCACGGTTCGCATCATCGTGTTCTAGGAACGGGATAAGCGATGCAGCGATAGATACAACCTGGTTTGTCGCAACGTCCATGTACTGAGCGTGCTCACGAGGGTGTAGACCAGATTCACCTTTCTGACGAGCTGTGATCAGCTCATCTGCAAAAGTACCATCTTCGTTTAGCTTAGCGTTCGCCTGTGCGATAACGAATTGGCCTTCTTCGATTGCAGATAGGTAATCCACTTCGTCTGTTACTACGCCATCTACAACGCGACGGTATGGTGTCTCTAGGAAACCGTACTCGTTACAACGCGCAAACGCAGATAGAGAGTTGATCAGACCGATGTTTGGACCTTCAGGCGTTTCGATAGGACATAGACGACCGTAGTGAGTTACGTGTACGTCACGTACTTCGAAGCCAGCACGTTCACGAGTTAGACCGCCAGGACCCAACGCAGAAATACGACGCTTGTGCGTTACTTCTGATAGCGGGTTGTTTTGGTCCATGAACTGTGAAAGCTGTGAAGAGCCAAAGAATTCTTTAACTGCCGCAGAAATTGGCTTCGCGTTGATCAAGTCTTGAGGCATGATTGCGTCAAGATCGCCTAGGCTTAGACGCTCTTTAACTGCACGCTCAACACGTACTAGACCTACACGGAACTGGTTCTCAGCCATTTCGCCTACAGAACGGATACGACGGTTGCCTAGGTGGTCGATATCGTCCACTTCGCCCTTACCGTTACGGATCGCGATCAGCTTCTTCATCACTTCGATGATATCAGTTTCATCAAGTGTGCCTTGCTCTTGAGCATCTTCACGGCCGATAGAGCTGTTGAACTTCATACGACCAACAGTCGATAGATCGTAACGCTCTTCAGAGAAGAAGAGGCTTTCGAATAGAGCTTCTGCAGCTTCTTTTGTTGGCGGCTCACCAGGGCGCATCATGCGGTAGATTTCTACCAATGCAGAAATACGATCAACCGTGCTGTCGATACGTAGTGTTTCTGACATGAATGGACCGTGGTCTAGATCGTTCGTGAATAGAACTTCTAGCGCTTTGTGGCCAGCCTGAGATAGGTTCGCTAGTGCTTCCAGGCTGATTTCCTGGTTAGCGTTAACAATGATCTCGCCTGTTGCTTCATTGATGTAATCTTTAGATGCAACTTTACCTACGATGTACTCAACTGGTACTTCGATGTGATCAACACCATCTTTTTCTAGTTGGCGGATATGACGAGCTGTTACGCGACGACCTTGCTCAACGTAAACTTTACCATTTGCTTCGATGTCGAATGACGCAGTTTCACCACGTAGACGATCCGGA
Organism: Vibrio sp. 397; assembly: GCF_033339395.1. Taxonomy (NCBI): domain Bacteria; kingdom Pseudomonadati; phylum Pseudomonadota; class Gammaproteobacteria; order Vibrionales; family Vibrionaceae; genus Vibrio; species Vibrio sp. 397. Next base: position 25,882 of record NZ_JAWOUN010000031.1, read on the forward strand.
ACTAACTCCATCAATAGAGTTTGGTCTTTCACTTCGAAGTTCACTTTCTCGAAGAAGATATCTAGGATTTCTTCTGTCGACTTACCTAGTGCTCGAAGGATGATCGATGCTGGTAGCTTACGACGGCGGTCGATACGAACGTACAAGTTATCCTTAGGATCAAACTCGAAATCAAGCCATGAACCACGGTAAGGAATAACACGTGCGTTGTATAAAACTTTACCTGAAGAGTGGGTCTTACCCTTATCGCTGTCGAAGAACACGCCTGGGCTTCGGTGCAGCTGGGATACGATAACCCTCTCGGTACCGTTGATTACGAAGGTACCATTGTCTGTCATGAGTGGAATTTCACCCATGTAGACTTCTTGTTCTTTAATGTCTTTTACAGTACCTGCTGGCGCGTCTTTATCAAAGATAACTAGGCGTAGTTTTACACGTAGTGGCTTTGAGTAAGTTACACCGCGGATTTGACATTCTTTAACGTCAAAAACTGGCTCACCAAGACGGTAGCTAACGTATTGCAGCTCAGAATTGCCGTTGTAGCTCTGAATCGGGAATACAGAACGGAAAGCGGCTTCAAGACCGTATTGACCTTCAGGATCCTGTTCGATAAATTTGTCGAACGAATCGAGCTGGATCGATAGCAGGTATGGAATGTCCAAAACTTGTGGACGAGTACCAAAGTCCTTACGGATGCGCTTTTTCTCGGTATAAGAGTAAACCATGGGGTTCCTCAGCTCGCTGATAAGTGACCCAAACTGTCCGCCCGCTCCTAGTTACTTAAGGGGGGTAAGGGACAGTGACTAATATAGCTGTTTACTGTAGTGACATTTCATTTCGTAAGAATGAAATGTTTTTTGCATGGATATCAGGCGCTTAAACAGCGGGAAAATTCGCCTATACCCTACAGCGCAAAAAGGCCGGTGGTTAAAAAACCACCAGCCAATTAGCCGTTAGGCTAAGAAACTATGCAATAATTACTTAACAGCAACAGTTGCACCAGCTTCTTCTAGCTGAGCTTTAAGAGCTTCAGCTTCTGCTTTCTCAACACCTTCTTTAAGAGGTGCTGGAGCGCCGTCTACTAGAGCTTTAGCTTCTTTAAGACCTAGGCCAGTTGCGCCACGTACTGCTTTGATTACAGCAACTTTGTTACCGCCAGCAGCTTCTAGGATTACGTCGAATTCAGTTTGCTCAGCAGCAGCTTCGCCTGCAGCAGCGCCGCCAGCTACAACAGCAGCAGCAGCAGAAACACCGAATTTCTCTTCCATTGCTTCGATTAGTTCAACAACTTGCATTACAGACATTTCTGCAACTGCGTCTAGGATTTGCTCGTTAGTAATAGACATAACAATTCTCTTTTAAGTCAACAATAAGTTTATTAAGCAACCAGTAAAAAGCAAGGCTTATGCCGCTGCTTCTTGTTTTTGATCGCGGATAGCTGCGATAGTACGCGCCAACTTGCCAGCCGAAGCTTCTTTCATGCACATCATTAGGCGTGCGATTGCTTCGTCGTAAGTTGGTAGTGTTGCTAGTACTTCAGCGTCAGTTAAAGCGCCTTCAAATGCAGCAGCTTTGATCTCGAAATCTTTGTTCTCTTTAGCGAAGTCTTTGAAAAGACGCGCTGCAGCACCTGGGTGCTCATTAGAGAATGCGATTAGAGTAGGACCAGTGAAAGTGTCAGTTAGACACTCGTACTCAGTACCTTCAACCGCACGACGAGCAAGAGTGTTACGAACAACTCTCATGTAAACGCCAGCTTCACGAGCTTGTTTACGTAGAGAAGTCATCGCGCCAACTTGAACGCCACGAGAATCAGCTACAACTGCAGAAAGTGCACCACTGGCAGCTTCGTTGACTTCAGCAACAATTGCTTTTTTGTCTTGAAGGTTTAAAGCCATCTTGGATTTACTCCTGGTTGTCGTTACACCACTCACTATCATCACGACAGTGAGAGCTATTGAGGTGCTTCCCCAGAAGAAAGTTAACTATATTACATAGAGCTTTCTGTCAGTTCGGGCACCATCTACGTAGGATAATTAAGTTTGCTTTTACACAAACACCTACGGTCTTGGACGGAGACTGGGTCTTAATTCATTTCGAACTAGGAGACAGTTCAAAGAACCAAAGTTCAGCCCCAACCACAAATATTAGGCGCAAAATTATACACTAATTTTGCGCCTAAGCAAATAAATTATGCTTGAGTGTTCAGGCTAGCCTGATCAACAGCAACACCAGCACCCATAGTAGTAGAGATGCTTACTTTCTTCAGGAAAGTACCTTTCGCTGAAGATGGCTTAGCTTTCTTCAGAGCAACTAGAAGTGCTTCTAGGTTCTCTTTGATCTGCTCAGCAGAGAAATTTGCTTTACCGATAGTAGTGTGGATGATGCCGTTTTTGTCGTTACGGTAACGAACCTGACCAGCTTTAGCGTTTTTAACTGCTTCAGCAACGTTAGGAGTTACAGTACCAACTTTAGGGTTTGGCATAAGACCGCGAGGACCTAGGATAGTACCTAGTTGACCTACAACGCGCATTGCATCTGGAGAAGCAACAACTACGTCAAAGTTCATTTCGCCTTTCTTAACTTGCTCAGCAAGATCTTCCATACCTACGATGTCTGCGCCAGCTTCTTTAGCTGCTTCAGCGTTAGCACCTTGAGTGAACACTGCAACGCGGATTTCGCGGCCAGTACCGTGAGGTAGTACAGTTGCACCACGTACGTTCTGGTCAGATTTACGAGCATCAATGCCTAGGTTAACAGCAACGTCTACAGACTCAACGAATTTAGCAGTCGCTAGTTCTTGAAGAAGAGCAACAGCTTCGTTGATTTCGTATTCTTTAGTTACGTCAACTTTTTCGCGGATTACGCGCATGCGCTTAGTTAGTTTTGCCATCTTATTAACCCTCTACCACTAGGCCCATTGAACGAGCAGTACCAGCGATAGAACGCTTCATCGCTTCGATGTCAGCACCAGTCATATCAGCAGCTTTAGTTTCTGCGATTTCTTGGATTTGAGCGTCAGTTACAGTACCAACTTTTTCAGTGTTTGGACGACCTGAACCAGACTTAACGCCAGCAGCTTTCTTAAGAAGAACAGCAGCAGGTGGAGTCTTAGTTACGAACGTGAAAGAACGGTCGCTGTATACTGTGATAACTACTGGAGTTGGTAGACCTTTCTCAATAGATTCTGTTTTTGCGTTGAACGCTTTACAGAATTCCATGATGTTCACACCGTGTTGACCTAGTGCAGGACCTACTGGTGGACTAGGGTTAGCCATACCAGCAGCAACTTGTAGCTTGATGTAAGCTTCAACTTTCTTAGCCATGATAATTCCTAAGTTTGGGTACAAACGCTAATCGCGGATCAGCTCCCCGTTTGTGTAAGAAACTTTTTACTTCACTTGAAGTAAAAAGGCGCGAAATTATAGTCATAATCCGCGCCTTATACAACCCTAAAAAGGTGATTTTTTATACTCTTTAACGAAGAGTCTTAGTCCAGCTTTTCAACCTGACCAAATTCAAGCTCAACTGGTGTCGCACGACCAAAGATCGATACAGACACTTTCAGGCGGCTCTTCTCGTAATCCACTTCTTCAACAGTACCGTTGAAGTCAGCAAATGGACCTTCGTTAACACGTACCACTTCACCCGCTTCGTACATTGTACGCGGACGAGGCGCTTCACTCGCTTTCTCAAGACGATTAAGAATCGCGTCAGCCTCTTTATCCGTGATAGGTGCCGGACGGTCTGAGGTACCACCAATGAAGCCCATGACACGCGGCACACTGCGTACTAGGTGCCATGATTCATCGTTCATAATCATCTGAACAAGGACGTAACCTGGGAAGAACTTACGCTCAGATTTGCGACGCTGACCCGCGCGCATTTCCACTACTTCTTCAGTAGGAACCAGTACTTCACCGAATAGCTCTTCCATGCCGTGCATTTTGATATGCTCGCGCAGAGATTGAGCTACACGACCTTCAAATCCAGAGAAGGCTTGAACCACATACCAGCGTTTTTTTGGAGCTTCACTCATGAATAAAAACCCTCTATACCCCAGTTGCTAGAGCTACTAGACGAACCATAATTCCGTCAATACCCCATAGCACTAGAGCCATTACAATACTTACAGCTAAAACGATCAGTGTTGTTTGCATGGTTTCTTGGCGAGTAGGCCAAACAACTTTACGTACTTCCATACGAGATTCTTTTGCAAAACTGATCGCTGCTTTACCTTTAGTCGTTGTTGCTGCAACGCCTAAGGCAGCTGCAATAAGAACAACAACGCCTGCAGCACGAACCACTACAGACATTTCACCATACAGGTAATTACCCACAACAGCGGCAGCTGCCAATACGAAAGCGGCTACCCACTTAAACGTATCTGCTGCGTTTGAGCTATCAGGAGTTTCAGCATTATTTGCTTTCATAAAACCAACCTGTTACAAGTCTTAATATAGACGACAACAACCCCGCTGTTGCAGGGCAAACTCCATATCGCTGAAAAAATCAGCGTACTCTTCTTAAGATTAAGCCTCTTTGCTTAATCTTGCTCTGCGCCCAACCCACTTCTGAACAAGAAAACAGCAAAAATAATGTTGAGTGCAGAAAAAGGGCATCAAATGATGCCCTTTTTGCTACTGGTTCGTCAAATCTAATTCAAGATTTTCCGAAAGCATCGCTAATTCGCTATGAATTAGTCGAAGATCTTAGCAACAACACCAGCACCTACTGTACGGCCACCTTCACGGATCGCGAAACGTAGACCTTCGTCCATTGCGATTGGTGCGAT
>NZ_JAWOUN010000032.1:0-29129 GCF_033339395.1 Vibrio sp. 397
AGCGAGTGATACCACTGCGGAGTGGTAGTTCAGTTGGTTAGAATACCGGCCTGTCACGCCGGGGGTCGCGGGTTCGAGTCCCGTCCACTCCGCCACTTATATTAAGCCTCAGTCGAAAGACTGAGGCTTTTTTCGTTTTGGTTCCCCGACTTACCTTAAACCCACTTTCATATTGAAACCTTGCATCGAGAGGACGGCTTCCCTCTGGCTATGCTTTCTAAGCCCTGTATGAGTGAAGTGGAACTCAGTTTTGTGTGGTTTCTGCAGTCTCGAGCGCTAGTTTTGAGCCTCTTCATTCACCAAAGCTCCTTTTGTTCGATATTAGAAAATCTAGTTATGTGACAGAGTTTAATTGTTTGAGGTGTCACTTGTTCCAATTTTGAAAACAGGACGACTTTGAATACAAGTTTAGTCTCACTGAGATCAAGAGAGAGGGGGACTAAATTTCTGTTAAGGCTTTGATCTACCTGAATGCTAGCTCAGTTTTATCTTGGTGAGATTGCTAACCTGTTTGGGTTCTGAACGCAATCACCCTAAATGTATCTTTCTCATAAAAATACAAACTCGCTCATTGCTAAGTATTGTGGAAGTTTAGCTTTGATATTTGCGAGGAGCCTATATTGCCAAGAGAAGAGAAGTGATAAATGGGTAAATTAAAAGGCTCGTCTATGAATACTATCTATCGGCAATAGTTAGTATCTATGAAAATGCAGCGTAGCGATTCTTAGTATATTTGAAGGTATATCAAAGAATAAGGAGCATTCGTCCTTGAAGGGGAGTCTGAAAATTAGTTATGAAAAAAGCAGCTAGGTAGCTGCTTTTTATTTATTAAGTTACGTGTCTTTAAGAGTCCACTGGCTCCGTATGTTCCGGAGTGGTTATTGCTTGGTTGTTCTCTTCCATCTTCTTCTCTTCTGCTTTTGCTTTTTCAATCATTGGGGTGATTGTTGAGCCTTGAATGAGGATAGAGAAAACAACGACGGAGTAGGTCATTACAAGAATAATCTCTTTTACATCGATTAACTTATCTTGAATCACCCAAATACCAGATGGAATGGAAAGTGCCATTGCCAATGCAAGGCCCCCGCGTAAGCCGCCCCACGTCAAAATACGTACTGACCACGGGTTATATTTTCTGTAACGCTTAAAGCCAATGTACGAGAGAAATACGCTTAAATAGCGAGCTGCTAGTACAAGAGGGACTGAAATAGCCATCATGATCCAGTCTTCTTTGTGGAATTCAAATAGCAGCATCGACATGCCGATCAGTAGGAATAACACGCCATTCAAGAACTCATCAACAAGCTCCCAAAAATGGTCAAGGTGATCTTCACTCTCTTTTGAAAAGCCAATAAAGCGTGTCCAGTTGCCAATCATAATACCGGATACAACCATTGCGAGTGGGCCTGATACATGGATGTATTCAGCAAATGCGTAACCTGCCGTTGGGACACCAATGGTAAGTAACAATTCCATTGAGTGATCATCGGTGGCACTGATCAAGTAGTGGAATAGCAAACCGAGGACGAAACCATATGTGATACCACCGATAGCTTCTTGGATGAAGAGCAAGGTGACACTACCTACAGTTGGTGCCTCAGTGCCAAATGCAATCGTAAATAGAGTGACGAAGATAACCAAACCGAAGCCATCATTGAAGAGCGATTCTCCTTCAATCTGAGTGGAGATACGTTTAGGAGCATCTAGTTTTTTCACAATAGCCAATACAGCGATTGGGTCAGTTGGCGATATTAGAGCACCAAATAGTAAGCAGTAGACCAAATCAAATTGGATGCCAATTAACTGACAAAACCCATACAGTGCAAATCCAATAAAGAACGTGGAAAACAGTGTGGCTCCAAGGGCTAAAACAGTGATCTCCCACTTTTGATCTTTAAGGTTCGGGAGTTTGATGCCTAGTCCACCAGCAAATAGTAAGAAGCCAAGAATGCCTTTGAGCAAGAAATCTTCGAAGTTAATCCTTGTGACCGTCTCCGTCGCAATTTCGGTGAGATGGAACCAGTTGTTTTGACCCGCAATTAAGATTAGAAGTGAAAGCACCATTGAACCTGCGGTAATCGCAATGGTGGTTTGCATCTTTCCTATCTTGCTGTTTACAAAAGCAATTAGCATCGCAGCTGCGGATAGAAAACATAAAGTATGATAGACCGACATAGAGCTCTCTATTTGTAACATTTTATGAATGGAATTCTCGGCTGATGCTGCTTAAATAGCAAACATTTTTTCGTGATTATTTTGTAAGTTAAGAAGGAGATAAAATAATCATTAATTCCACGTTTAGACGTCTAGACTCCTGAAGTTTGTGTGATAGGATGGAAAGATAACTAAAGGAATGAGGCTGTACTGTGGGAAGTAACGTAAGACAACAGATTGAAGCTCAATTGAAGCAACGTATTCTTTTGATTGATGGTGGTATGGGAACCATGATTCAAGGGTACAAACTTGAAGAGCATGACTATCGAGGAACGCGCTTTGCGGATTGGCATTGTGATCTAAAAGGTAACAACGACCTGTTGGTTCTAAGTCAGCCTCAACTTATCAAGGACATTCACGCTGCATATTTAGAAGCGGGTGCAGATATTCTCGAAACCAACACGTTTAACGCAACAACCATTGCGATGGCTGACTACGAGATGGAAAGCCTAAGTGAAGAAATTAACTTTGCTGCTGCCAAGCTTGCACGTGAAGTTGCAGACGAATGGACCGCAAAAACACCCGATAAACCGCGTTATGTCGCAGGGGTTTTAGGGCCGACGAACCGCACTTGTTCTATCTCTCCTGATGTAAACGACCCTGGATATCGAAATGTCTCTTTCGACGAGTTAGTTGAGGCTTACTCTGAATCGACTCGAGCGCTGATTAAAGGTGGTTCTGACCTTATTCTTATCGAGACCATCTTCGATACGCTTAACGCTAAGGCTTGTTCATTTGCTGTTGAAAGTGTGTTTGAAGAGATGGGTATTGAGTTACCTGTGATGATCTCGGGGACTATTACTGATGCTTCCGGTAGAACATTATCAGGTCAAACTACAGAAGCGTTTTACAACTCATTACGTCATGTTAAACCGATTTCGTTTGGTTTGAACTGTGCGCTGGGCCCAGATGAGCTTCGTCCTTATGTTGAAGAGCTTTCGCGTATATCAGAATCTTTTGTTTCCGCTCACCCAAATGCCGGGCTTCCGAATGCATTCGGCGAATACGATTTATCGCCAGAAGATATGGCTAAGCATGTTCAAGAGTGGGCTCAAAGTGGCTTTTTAAACTTGATTGGTGGGTGCTGTGGTACAACTCCTGAGCACATTCGCCAAATGGCACTTGCGGTTGAAAATATCGCCCCTCGTCAATTACCTGACCTTCCCGTCGCTTGTCGCTTGTCTGGCCTAGAGCCACTCGCTATTGATAAAGACTCTTTATTTATCAATGTCGGTGAGCGTACTAATGTAACCGGTTCTGCGCGTTTTAAGCGCTTAATTAAAGAAGAGCTGTACGATGAAGCGCTCGATGTGGCTCGTCAACAAGTTGAAAATGGCGCTCAAATTATCGATATCAACATGGATGAAGGCATGTTGGATGCACAAGCTTGTATGGTTCGCTTTTTAAACCTTTGTGCGTCAGAACCTGAAATCTCAAAAGTACCAATCATGGTTGACTCTTCCAAGTGGGAGGTTATTGAAGCCGGTCTTAAGTGCATCCAAGGCAAAGGCATTGTTAACTCGATCTCTCTCAAAGAAGGCAAAGAGAAATTCGTTGAACAAGCTAAGTTGATCCGCCGTTACGGTGCGGCTGTGATTGTGATGGCGTTTGATGAGATTGGGCAAGCAGATACACGTGAGCGCAAAGTAGAAATTTGTACCAACGCTTACCGAATTCTTGTTGATGAAGTGGGCTTTCCACCAGAAGACATCATTTTTGACCCAAACATTTTTGCCATTGCTACGGGGATCGAGGAGCATAATAACTACGCGGTGGATTTCATTGAAGCCGTTGGCGATATCAAACGTGATTTACCACATGCGATGATCTCGGGTGGTGTTTCTAACGTCTCATTCTCTTTCCGTGGCAATAACTATGTACGTGAAGCGATTCACGCGGTGTTCCTCTACCACTGTTTTAAAAATGGTATGGATATGGGGATTGTGAATGCGGGTCAGTTAGAAATCTACGATAACGTGCCTGAAAAATTGCGTGAGGCTGTGGAAGATGTCGTTCTTAACCGTCGTGATGACGCCACTGAGAGATTGTTAGATATCGCGGCGGAATATGCAGGCAAAGGGGTAGGTAAAGAGGAGGATGCCTCTGCACTTGAGTGGAGAACTTGGCCTGTTGAAAAGCGCTTAGAGCACGCGTTAGTGAAAGGAATAACTGAGTTCATCGTTGATGATACCGAAGAGGCTCGTGTCAACGCTTCAAAGCCATTAGAGGTGATTGAAGGCCCACTAATGGATGGGATGAACGTCGTCGGAGACTTGTTTGGTGAAGGTAAAATGTTCCTTCCTCAGGTCGTAAAATCTGCACGAGTGATGAAGCAAGCAGTCGCGCATCTGGAGCCCTACATCAATGCAGAAAAGCAGGTGGGACAAACAAACGGTAAGATTTTGCTAGCGACGGTCAAAGGTGATGTACATGATATCGGGAAAAATATCGTTGGCGTTGTATTGCAGTGCAATAACTACGAAATTATCGATCTTGGTGTCATGGTTCCTTGCGAAAAGATCTTAAAAGTAGCGCAAGAAGAAAACGTCGATATTATTGGTTTATCAGGGTTGATCACGCCTTCATTAGACGAAATGGTGCATGTTGCAAAAGAGATGGAGCGTCTCGACTTTAACTTACCTCTTCTCATCGGTGGCGCAACAACGTCAAAAGCCCATACAGCAGTTAAGATTGAGCAAAATTACAAGCATCCAGTGGTTTACGTGAACAACGCCTCACGTGCAGTGGGCGTATGTACTTCTCTTCTGTCAGATGAACGTCGCCCTGAATTTGTTGAAAAACTTCAAGCTGATTACGAACGAGTACGTGATCAACATAATCGAAAGAAACCGAGAACCAAACCAGTGACATTAGAAGCGGCTCGAGCGAATAAAGTTGCGATCGATTGGGAAGCTTATACTCCTCCAGTGCCTGTTAAGCCTGGCATTCATATCTTCGATGATTTTGATGTGGCTATATTACGTCAATACATCGATTGGACACCATTCTTTATGACTTGGTCACTTGTGGGTAAGTATCCAACAATTTTCCAACATGAAGAAGTTGGTGAAGAAGCAAAACGTTTATTCGAAGATGCCAACGAGTTACTTGATCGAGTTGAGCGAGAAGGCCTGTTAAAAGCGCGTGGAATGTGTGGCTTATTCCCTGCTGCGAGCGTGGGGGACGACATTGAAGTTTATGCTGATGAAACTCGTACCGACGTTGTGAAAGTATTACGTAACTTGCGACAACAGACCGAGAAACCAAAAGGATTCAACTATTGTTTATCCGACTACATCGCACCTAAAGAGTCGGGTAAACATGATTGGATAGGGGCATTTGCTGTCACTGGTGGTATTGGTGAACGAGAGCTTGCTGATGAATACAAAGCACAGGGAGATGATTACAACGCAATTATGATTCAAGCGGTGGCGGATCGCCTAGCCGAAGCGTTTGCTGAGTATTTGCATGAGCGTGTCCGTAAAGAAATTTGGGGTTATGCTGCGGATGAAGATTTATCTAACGATGATCTCATTCGTGAAAAATACCAAGGTATTCGCCCTGCACCAGGTTATCCAGCGTGCCCTGAGCATACTGAAAAAGGACCGCTTTGGGAGCTACTTAATGTGGAAGAGAATATTGGCATGACTCTAACCTCCAGCTATGCAATGTATCCGGGTGCGTCAGTATCTGGTTGGTACTTCTCTCATCCTGACTCACGTTACTTTGCGATCGCACAGATCCAAGAAGATCAGCTAGAGAGTTACGCCGATCGTAAGGGGTGGGATAGGATCGAGGCTGAAAAATGGTTAGGGCCAAACATTAACGGTTAAATTGATGTTTACCTCGTCCAAATATAACAACTAATGAAACAACAAAGGGCTGCAGATACGCAGCCCTTTGTTTTATTGAGTTGAACTTACTTCTCAAACAACTCCGTGTGGAGTTTTTGTATGGCTTGTTTCGATACCGATTCATGGAGCAAGAAGCATAAGTTGTGAGGGCTAGCGCCATAACAAATCATGCGTAGGTTAAAATCTTCTAGCGTGCCAAAAACCTGTTTCGCGTAGCCTTTACTCTCACTCATGTTGTTACCAATGAGAGCAACGAGGCATAGGTCATGTTCAACTTCTACCTTACATAACTCTTCTAACTCTTCTCGTGCAGCTTGCGGCAGCTGTGGTGCTCCGCCAGATGTATCAGTTTGATCAAGTGTTAACGATACACTGATTTCAGATGTCGTGATCAAATCGACAGAGATCTTATGCTTTGCAAGGATCTCAAAGACCTTTGCTAAGAAACCGTATGCGTGGAACATATTGGCGCTGCGTAGCGTTACCATGGTTTGGTTACAACGCAAAGCTAGCGCACGGAATAACGGTGAGCTTTCGACTTGGTGGCGAATCCAAGTTCCCCCTTTTTCAGGCTCTTTCGATGACCCCACAAATACCGGAATGTCGTGGCGCAATGCAGGTACTAGCGTAGAAGGGTGAAGGATTTTAGCGCCAAAGTTAGCCATTTCTGAAGCTTCACTAAAGCTGATCTCAGGAATTGGTGAGGCTTTTGGCGCAATTCGCGGGTCTGTTGTGTAGATGCCCGGAACATCAGTCCAGATTTCTAACCCTGCCGCTTTGACGCTCTCAGCAATTAAGGCGGCGCTGTAATCGCTGCCTCCTCGACCTAGTGTTGTTGTATTACCGGCTTCGTCAGATCCTATGAAGCCTTGAGTAACAACAACGGATTGTTGGCAAAGTGGTACGAGTTTATCTTGCGCAAGCGTCGAAATTGCTTCAATGTTTGGCTCCGCGCGACCAAAGTTGTCATCAGTACGCAGCACATCGCGGATATCAAAGCGCACAGCTTGAATGCCTCGCTCACACATTAACTGAGTTAGAATATGCGTCGACATGAGTTCGCCACATGCGACTAAATGATCGGTTAACTTCGCACTAGCTTGGATAGATGCAGCCTCGGCCAGGCTGGTTACGGTATCTAATATGCCATACACCTCGGCAGCAGTTTTCGTGCTGTCTTCGAGCTGAGTTAAAATGGCGTCATGAATGTTGGCCAGATTTTGCAGCAGCTCAGTACGGTGCGTTTGATCCTGAACACCGTTGGCGAGTTCTACCAATAGGTTGGTGACGCCAGAGCAAGCGCTGCTCACGACCAGGCGAGTATTTGGATTGTTTTCGATAATGGTGGCGCAACGACTCATTGCCTCAAAGTTGGCAACACTGGTTCCACCGAATTTAGCTACGTTAAATGCGCTCACTGCGTTCTCCCACGACTTCCTAAAAAATTGTACATCCAATGTTTAGTGAGAAAAGGAACAGAGCAAAAAGAGAGGTATTTAGAATGCTATTTGAAAAATTTACCCTCAGAAGCCCTTCATCAGACTGCGCTGATGACAGTTGATGGGATTCAGCCCAATTCAACCGACAAGTCAAATCCTGCAACTTTGACTTACCTCGGCACTACTCCCCCTCAATGATTGGTGTTGGAATTGCGGTTCCACAAATCATCTACCTGGGTAGCGCTCCTCTTCTACATAAAGCTCAAACATTGAACGGTTTTGAGGCCTTAATGTCAATCAATATTTCAACCTTTATGGTGTTTTTTATTAACGATTTTGTGACACTGGTTTGACCTCCATACTTACGGCTAATTGCTGATAGAGGAAAAATCTATTAGGGTGAAGAACCCTACACCTGAGCCATGTTATTGAATAGAACTTTTAGAATGCTCAGGATAAAAGATAATCAAGGAGCTGACATGTCGATCCAAAGCTTTATTCCGCCTCACCGTATTTTAATGGGACCTGGTCCTTCTGATATTTATCCTCAAGTGTTACAAGCACTAAGCCGTCCTACGGTAGGTCACCTTGATCCTCTGTTTATCGGTATGATGGATGAGCTCAAGCAGCTATTGAAGTATGCCTTTCAAACTGACAATGAGTTCACTATTGCGGTTTCAGCGCCTGGTAGCGCAGGGATGGAAACCTGCTTTGTAAACTTGATCGAGAAAGGCGACAAAGTGATCGTCTGCCGTAACGGTGTATTTGGTGAACGCATGCGCGAAAATGTCGTCCGTGCTGGTGGCGAAGTTGTTATCGTCGATGATGAATGGGGGACGCCTGTTTCCATTGATAAAGTCGAGCAAGCACTCGAACAGCACCCAGATACAAAAATTCTTGCTTTTGTGCATGCGGAAACCTCAACTGGTGCAGTCAGTGATGCTCAAGCATTGGGTAAGCTGGCGAAACAGCATAATGCATTATCTATTGTTGATGCGGTGACATCGCTTGGTGGTGTGCCGTTAAAAGTGGATGAATGGCAACTGGATGCGGTTTACTCTGGCAGTCAAAAATGTTTGTCATGTGTACCAGGGCTCTCACCAGTGACGTTTTCTACTGCCGCGATTGAAAAGATTCAAGCAAGAACAACACCAGTACAGAGTTGGTTCCTCGATCAGAGTTTAGTTTTGGGGTATTGGAGTGGAGAAGGCAAGCGTAGTTACCATCATACGGCGCCAGTTAATAGCTTGTATGCGCTTCATGAAGCTTTATTGATACTGAAAAATGAAGGATTAGAAAACGCTTGGGCTCGTCACCAACTGATGCATGAAAAACTCAAAAATGGCTTACAAAAGTTAGGCTTTGAATTTGTTGTGGACGAAGCCCATCGGTTGCCACAATTAAATGCGATTTACGTGCCTGAAGGAATTGATGAAGCAAAAGTTCGTGCTCACTTGCTAGAAACCTATAACCTAGAAATTGGTGCAGGCCTTGGGGCATTAGCTGGTAAAGCGTGGCGTATTGGCTTAATGGGTTACGGCGCTCGATCTGAAAACGTTGCGCTGTGCTTAAAAGCGTTAGAAGAGTCACTCACTGAATAAAATCATACAGCAATGAGATGAAGAAAAGCGAAGGTCATCCCTTCGCTTTTTTGTACTTATTACTATTCACCTGAAGTGGGGGCTGGTGAGGCAGAGATTGCTTGAGAAGGTGGTTGGTAATTGACGTCACTGAAATCAATCTTCGGGAACAAAAACTGCGCTTCAGCTCTAATTTGCTCCGCTTTACTTGAGTCATCTAAGCCTTGGTAGGCCAAAATCAAATTATTATAAAATGCAGGGCGAGGCTTATCTTTGATGATTTTTAGCGACCAATCGATATAAGGCTGAATCAAGGTTGCGTCTTGTTGGTACAGCCCAAGGTTTAAAAACGTGCTATAGACATCCCAATCAAATCTGTCTTTCCAAACTACAGGGTTACTGACTTGATTCAGAATATCAGGGTTAGTTGGTCTAGTGGTCTCAAACTTCGTCAATACATAGTTCGTATGTAATGCGCTTACCATGTAAAACGTAAACGCAACGGGAAGTACCAAACTAAAAACACGCAGCAAGCTTTTGGTTACATTACTAAAGCCAACTTGTCGATAACGAGAGACGCGCTGATCGACCCAGTACAGTAGGATAACGAAGATCAACCAATGCACGAGAGAGTGGTAGAAAGGGTATTCCAGTTGTGAGTGCAATACGATAGGTATAAACAAGCCCAGCAACGCAAGACGAGTTCCGCGTTTGGCTTGATAGATTCGATACAGTACCAGTGCCATCGCTAAGAAGATGCCGAGTATTGGAAGTAAGCCACCTTCTACTCCCCAGTAAAGCAGCTCGTTATGCGGATGATCCATGGCAGGCAAACCTGCTGGGTAATTCTCATTAAGGGCATGTTGACGAGCCGTATACAGCATGTACTCAGATTCAAACTTGCCATATCCATAACCAGTAAAAGGCTTTTCAATCACCATGTCTAATGTTTGCGGAAAAGTATACGCTCGAGGAGACTCCATATTTACTTTTTCTGCGGCTAACCCACCTCCATCAGGAAAGGCAAGATGCATGACAACGACTGAGAGTAAGAGCCCACTTACAAGTGACACAACCCAGCGGATAAAGCGCCCTTTGGTTGCAAAGCGGTACATGTATGGAATGACCAACAACACGGCGATGACCGAGGC
This sequence comes from Vibrio sp. 397, assembly GCF_033339395.1. Taxonomy (NCBI): domain Bacteria; kingdom Pseudomonadati; phylum Pseudomonadota; class Gammaproteobacteria; order Vibrionales; family Vibrionaceae; genus Vibrio; species Vibrio sp. 397. The sequence goes on from NZ_JAWOUN010000032.1 coordinate 10,239, forward strand.
TAACCAACCAGTGCGTGAAGCCAACGCCACAATTAGTGGTAAAGTTAAAACTGGTACGGCATAGAGAAGGTAAACATCGCTTAACTTACGATCGTATTTGTAGGGCTGACGTGCAAGTAAATAGCTGGCAATCACCAACCCTGTCGCAAGAAAGCTGGCCATTACATTGGGCTGTTGGAAAATACCATAAGGACGATTGGCCACCGTGTCGTAACCAAACGGATTGCCTGGTTTGAGATACAGATATTGTGTCAAACCAAAAATGGCTTCGATAACAACCGCAAGGACAATGAACCATAATAGGCGTTGGCGATGTTTATTACTGAAATGAAATTGTTGTAAGACAATAAAGAACAGGACACCACACCACAGGCCAATGAGCTTATTGGCTGCCAAACTGCTATTCGCATTTGGGTACAGAATGGGCACCGTCATGATAAGAGTACTAATGAACAAGCCGATGGTTAGTTTTGAGTAACGTAGTACTCGATTATTCGCAAGTTGGTAACACCCAATGCCTAAGGCAAAGCTAAAAGCAATCCAAGTTGTCGCATTGAACGAAAGCGAAAGCCCCGAACCGCCGGGGTTGGGCATGAAAAAGTGCATTGCCAACACAAATAGTGTTGCCAAGGCAATGAGAAACTTGCGATTGAGGGGAACCTGTACTTTTTCGGGAGAAAGCTTTGTTCCACTTACATGTATAGTAGCCATAGTTATTGCGTTGTTTTGAATGAAAAAAGACCAGCACTTGCTGGTCTCGATACTTTACCTGTTTTTTCTACTTCAACATAGGCTTGAGGAAGTGAGCTGTGTGCGACCCCTCGATTTGCGACACATCTTCCGGAGTGCCTTGAGCGATTATCTCGCCGCCACCCTGACCCCCTTCAGGACCAAGATCGATAATCCAGTCCGCAGTCTTAATGACGTCCAGGTTATGCTCGATCACCACGACAGTGTTTCCGTGGTCGCGAAGTCTGTGCAGTACAGTGAGCAACTGCTGGATATCATGGAAGTGCAAGCCGGTTGTTGGTTCATCCAAAATGTACAAGGTTTTTCCTGTATCACGTTTGGATAGCTCTCGCGCCAGTTTCACACGCTGTGCTTCACCACCGGAGAGTGTTGTTGCCGCTTGACCCAATCGTATGTACGACAAACCCACATCCATCAGTGTTTGTAGTTTGCGAGCGATGGCAGGAACTGGATCGAAGAAGGTGCGTGCATCTTCGACCGTCATTTCTAGCACTTCATCAATAGTTTTACCTTTGTAACGTACTTCGAGCGTTTCACGGTTGTAGCGTTTACCTTTACACACATCACATGGCACATAAACATCTGGTAGGAAATGCATTTCTACTTTGATAACACCGTCACCCTGACAGGCCTCACAACGACCACCGCGTACGTTAAAACTAAAACGGCCCGGCTTGTAACCGCGAGAACGCGACTCCTGTGTGCCTGCAAACAGTTCACGGATTGGGGTAAAGATCCCCGTATAGGTTGCAGGGTTAGAGCGAGGTGTACGGCCAATTGGGCTTTGATCAATATCGATGACTTTATCGAAGTGCTCTAGACCTTTAATCGATTTATAAGGTGAAGGCTGAGCCGTTGTCGCTCCGTTAAGTTGGGTATGCGCAATTTTAAAGAAAGTATCATTAATCAGCGTTGATTTACCTGAGCCAGATACCCCTGTAATACAGCTGAATAACCCAACAGGAATTGAAAGGTTAACGTTTTTAAGGTTATTACCTGTTGCGCCTAATAGCTCAACCGTTTTTTTCGGATCTCGCGGCGTGCGATCTTTCGGTACTGCGATTTCTTTAACACCACTTAAGTACTGACCTGTCAGAGAATTCGGATTCGCGACTATCTCTTCCATGGTGCCTTCCGCAACAACATTACCACCATGTACGCCAGCACCAGGACCAATATCTATGACATGATCTGCACAGCGAATCGCATCTTCATCGTGTTCTACCACAAGTACGGTATTACCTAAATCGCGCAAATGAGTCAGTGTTTTTAGGAGTCGTTCGTTATCACGCTGGTGGAGGCCAATCGACGGTTCATCTAAGACGTACATGACACCAACAAGACCTGCACCAATTTGGCTTGCTAAACGAATACGTTGAGCTTCACCGCCTGATAAGGTTTCTGCACTGCGTGATAAGTTTAGGTAGTTCAAACCGACGTTAACTAAGAATTGCAGGCGGTCGTTGATTTCCTTCATCACTTTTTCAGCGATTTGGGCGCGTTGACCTTCCAGTTTCAAGGAATGGAAGAATTCCAATGCATCAGCAATGCTGAGTTCAACAATCTCAGGTAGTGTCGTATCAGCAATAAACACGTTACGTGCTTCAAGGCGTAGACGAGTACCGCCACAGCTTGAACAAGATTTAGTGGAGATGTATTTCGCAAGCTCTTCACGGACAGAGTTGGATTCTGTATCACGATAGCGACGTTCTAGGGTATTCAGAATACCTTCGAATGGATGACGCTTAACGCGAATATCGCCACGATCGTTGATGTATTTAAACTCAATCTCAGTACGACCTGAGCCCTTTAGAATGACATCTTGCGTTTTCTTTGGCAGAGAATTAAAAGGGGCATGGAGGTCAAAACCATAATGATCGGCCAATGAGGTGAGCATTTGGAAGTAGTAGTAGTTCTTTTGATCCCAACCGCGAATCGCACCTTGTGCCAAGCTTAATGAATCATCTTGAATGACTCGACTTGGATCGAAGTATTGTTGAACACCCAAACCATCACAAGTGCCACATGCACCAGCAGGGTTGTTGAATGAGAAAAGTCGCGGCTCTAACTCTTGCATGCTGTAACCACATTGTGGACAAGCGAAGTTGGCGGAGAAAATAATCTCTTCACCGTCGCCATCCATTGGCGCGACAACCGCAATTCCGCCTGATAATTCGAGTGTTGTCTCGAAAGATTCGGCCAAGCGCTGTTGTAAGTCTGGACGAACTTTAAAGCGGTCTACCACAACTTCAATGGTGTGCTTTTTATGTAGTTCAAGGGTTGGAGGATCGGAAAGATCGCAAGTTTCTCCATCAATACGCGCACGAATAAAGCCTTGAGCCGCTAAGTTCTCAAGCGTTTTAACATGCTCACCTTTACGTTCTTTGACAATAGGCGCCAATAGCATCATTTTGCTGCCTTCCGGCATCTCTAGGACTTTGTCCACCATTTGGCTGATGGTTTGCGCGGCAAGAGGGGCATGATGCGTTGGACAGCGGGGTTCGCCCACACGAGCATACAATAGACGTAAGTAGTCGTAGACTTCGGTAATTGTACCGACGGTTGAACGCGGGTTATGAGAAGTAGATTTCTGTTCAATAGAAATCGCAGGTGATAACCCTTCAATGTGGTCGACATCGGGTTTTTCCATCAGAGACAAAAACTGACGAGCGTAGGCAGAGAGAGACTCTACGTAGCGTCGTTGGCCTTCTGCATACAATGTATCGAAAGCGAGAGAGGATTTACCGGAGCCACTTAGTCCAGTAATGACAATCAGTTTATCGCGAGGGATTGTAAGATTAATGTCTTTAAGGTTATGGGTTCGGGCACCGCGAACTTCTATTTTATCCATCGTTTTTGCTCTATGTATAACCAAGTGGGGCAAGTATTACATAGTGTGAGAAATGTGCAAAGAAAATTACTGGATAAAAAAACAGTAAAGTAAAAAGCCCAGCGTTGTGCTGGGCTTTCGATACAGTAATTTCGTACTAAGACGATGCTTTATACTGCTTTTTGTGTTGCGTGCTTACCTAGCTCAGAGGTTTTTTCATCTTTTAGATACAGGTTTTCAAAACAATAGTTAGTTGCTTCGATGTAACCTTCAACGCTACCACAGTCAAAGCGTTTGCCCTTGAATTTGTAAGCCAATACACAGCCCGCTTTTGCTTGCTTCAGCAGCGCGTCAGTGATTTGAATTTCACCACCTTTACCTGGTTCGGTGTTTTCGATCAGTTCAAAAATATCGGGAGTCAGGATGTAGCGGCCAATGATAGCAAGGTTGCTAGGCGCCGTGCCTTTCTCTGGTTTTTCTACCATGTCGTCTACGCGGTAGATGTCGTCTTTGATCATTTCACCAGAGATAACGCCGTATTTGTGCGTTTCTTCGGCTGGTACTTCTTGCACTGCAACGATAGAACAGCGGAACTGCTTAAATAGTGCCACCATCTGAGCCAGTACGCCCTCTTGCTCGTTCACACAAAGGTCATCAGCAAGAACAACAGCAAATGGCTCATCGCCTACCAATTCTCGTCCAGTTAGAATCGCGTGGCCCAAGCCTTTCATTTCGCGTTGACGTATATAAGTGAAGTTTGCAGATTCAATGATTTCACGGATATCTACCAACAGCTCTTCTTTGTTGGTACCGCTAATCTGATGTTCCAGTTCGTAGTTCTTATCAAAGTGGTCCATGATCGAGTGCTTGCCACGACCTGTCACAATACACATGCCGTTCATACCAGCTTGGATTGCTTCTTCGACACCGTATTCAATAAGCGGTTTGTTCACGACTGGCATCATCTCTTTTGGCATAGATTTCGTTGCCGGTAGGAAGCGTGTGCCATAGCCTGCAGCAGGGAACAGACATTTTTTTATCATTGGGGGAATATCCTATCTCGTTTTTATCAAGAATCTACGTATAACTTTAACACGAGAGGTATCAATGAATCATGAATAAAGTAGGAAAAAATGTGAGACTCGGTGCGGAAAAAAGATGAGCGACTCGTCATTTCAGTTATCAGAGCCGCTCACATTGCATCACGACATTAAGTTTTGGTCTGCCCAGGCGATTGCCTGTACTCGGTTCTTTACGGATAGCTTTTTGAATATCTGATACAAGTGCGATTTGATGGTGAATTCACTGACGAATAACTCTTCGGCCATCTGACTGTTCGAGGCGCCAGCTTGTAGGCAACGCAGTACTTGTAGCTCACGAATGGTTAGGTCTACCGTAGCTGGTGCAGTATGAGTATTAATGATATTGCGGTAATAGTGTAAAAGTTGACTGGTTACATTACGCGGCAGCCAGTTTTGACCGTTAACAATGCCTTTTAACCCTTCTCCAATTTGCTCTAGCGTATCTTCAGAATAAAACACACCTTTTAATTGACCAAATGAAAGAAGTTCATCCGTGGTTAGTCTTTTAGGCACGTTGAAGACAACGGTTTCAAAGTTTTTCCATACAAGAGGCAAGTTTTTGATCGATTGAACAAGTGATTTATGTTCACTGAAGTCGATCAGTAGAATTTTATTACGGTGTTGTGGCTTGGCTTCCATGAGTGCTTCGGTTGAAATCACCGGGATGCTCATATCAATGTACTTTTCGAGTGCCGCCACTTTTTTTTGCGCATTATCTTCCATACTGATCAGAAATAGCTTTCTTGCGTAAGCCGACTTTCTCACGTGTTCCAATCTCCCTGGGTTCAATAGAAGCCATAAACTGGCATTAAAGAGAGGCCATAACCATCGCTTTACTGAATAAATGCGTTCGAATTCAAAGCTTCACGAAACGATGTCTGCAACGCGAATCAAAAATGCTACACACGTAAGTTGAAATACGATTTGGGTTCTAGAGGGTGACTCAATAGATCACAATGGTATTAGACTTTAATCAAAACATTAAAGCGTGCTATTCTAATGCGCTAAAATTTTATATATCCAGAGTGAAACGGAGCACATCATGGCCAGCCGTGGAATTAACAAAGTTATTTTGGTGGGGAATCTAGGTAACGACCCTGAAATTCGTTACATGCCGAATGGCGGTGCAGTAGCAAACATTACTATTGCGACTTCTGATTCATGGCGTGATAAAGCGACTGGCGAACAGCGCGAAAAAACGGAATGGCACCGTGTTGTGTTGTTCGGCAAACTTGCGGAAGTAGCAGGTGAGTACTTGCGTAAAGGCTCTCAAGTTTACATTGAAGGGCAACTGCAAACTCGCAAATGGCAAGATCAAAGTGGCCAAGATCGCTACTCAACTGAGGTCGTTGTTCAAGGCTTCAATGGTGTTATGCAAATGCTTGGCGGTCGTGCTCAAGGTGGCGGCGCACCAATGGGCGGTCAACAGCAGCAACAAGGTGGATGGGGTCAGCCTCAACAGCCAGCTCAGCAGCAGTACAATGCGCCTCAGCAACAGCAACCACAACAACAGGCTCCGCAGCAATCACAGCAGCAGTACAATGAGCCACCAATGGATTTTGACGACGATATCCCGTTCTAAATTCTGCTTATGCTTGAATCGAAAAGGCCGCGAATATCGCGGCCTTTTTTATTGTCGCAATCTGATGATCTCACAGGCTTATCTTGGCAAGGTTAGGCGTAACAATAAAACTTATCAATGAGTGTGATTTTCTTTATGCTCCAGCCTCTCACTATCAGACTAATCCGATTGTTTGATGAACTCTTATCAAGTATAAATATTTCAATAAGGTATATGATGAATAAAAAAGGAATTTGGTATTCATGAGGTATACCCCAACTCTTAAGTTAAGCACACGGCTGGTGGCCTTTGTCACCATGATCGTTATCTGCGCCATGTTTATCTTGTTTGTCGGTGGCACCCTCTCTTTTAAACGTCTTGGGCAGGAATATCTCACCCATTATTTAGAAGGGATCGTAGAGGTGGTCGACAAGGAGATGGAAGATCCTGACGCCGCTTATTCTATGCAGCGCTGGATGCCGAAAATGCTGCAGGCTTCCAATATTGTCGAAATGACGTTGTCGACCAACAACGCCGTTGTTTATCGCTTCAAAGATACTTCTCATCAAATGGAAGCGTCAGTCTTGTTTGAGGCAGAGTATCAGCTGACTCACAATCAAGATTACACGATTCACTTTAAAGCAATTCCCCCTTACTTAGGTTACAGCTACTCAATGCAGGCGCTTTGGTCGATCACGCTTGCCGTTGTATTGATCATCTTCTGCTTAATGCGCGGCGTGGCATGGCTTAAGGAGCAATTAGAAGGCTCCGAAATGCTCGAAGAGCGAGGCAGAATGATCCTGGCTGGTAGGGTGGAGCAGTATGCCAAAGGTGACAAAAAAGAATGGCCTTACACCGCCAGTGAAGCGCTCGATGTATTAATCGAAGAGTTACAAGATGCGCGTCAAGAGCGAAGCCGATTTGATACCTTTATTCGAACTCAAACCTTCCTTGATAAGCTAACCGGTACCGCTAACCGAGTGTTATTTGATAGCAAGTTGGAATCGGCGTTACTAGAAAGCGGGGCTCGCGGCGCCGTGTTGCTAGTTCGTATTCAAGACTGGAAACTGGTTGAAGAAGAGCAAGATAAGCAAATTACGGATGAGTTTATTGTTGAAGTTGGGAGTTTATTGTCCAATTTAGTTCAACGATACCCAGATGTTGTATTTTCCCGTTATTACGATGCTGATTTTGCGCTTTTTCTACCGCACCAAAGTGCGAAAGATGTGGCTAACCTTGCCTCGCAATGCATTCGCCAGTTAGAAAAGTTAATGCCGCCAGAGCCACTTGATCCAGACAACTGGTGCCATATTGGCATCACCACTTATAAAGAAGGTGAGCGACACAGCCAAATCATTGATGAAGCCGAGACTGCTTTGCGTAGTGCGCAACTACAAAATAACAATAATTGGAGTCGCTTCAAAAAATGGAACCACGATGAAGAAGCTCGCGGAAGTGTGAGGTGGAGAACGTTATTTGACACAGCACTTACACCTGAAAGTGTGATACTCTACGCACAATCTGTGCACCCAATAAGTGACGCGACGCATAAAAAATCATTATATGAAGAGTTAACATGTCGGATTCGCGATCCTGAGAATGGGATTGTTAAAGCGTCTCGGTTCATTTCTGCGATCAGACAGGTTGGTTATGAAGCGCAAATGGATAAGTCGGTTATTAATAAATTCTTAAGAGAGTTTAAGGATAATTTTGATAACTCAAGATCGTATGCGCTCAATTTGAATGTAACGCCATTTTCTAACCGAGAGTACTTTAAATGGTTTCGTGATGAACTCTTACAGTTGTCACGTGAGCAGAGAAAGTGTCTCAGTTTTGAGTTTGTTGAAGCACAATTTGTAAGACACTTAGACTTTATGCGACCAGTCGCTAAAATGCTGGCCGGTTTAGGGTGCCACTTAATGGTTGGGCAGGCTGGGCGTACCATCGTCAGCACTCACTATTTAAAAGAAGTGGACATTCGTTACCTTAAACTTCATCGCAGTTTAGTAGCAAAAATCGACCAACGACATGAAAACCAGCTATTTGTCCGCAGTATGCTAGGTGCGGCGGCAAACAGTAAAACTAAAATTATAGCAGTGGGAATTGAGAATCAGAACGAGCTCAACACATTAATTGAGCTCGGGGTTTATGGTGGGCAAGGGCGTTACTTTTCTGCGGAGCAGCAGTTTCTTCCTCGTCCCCAAGCGTTGCCGAATTCTCAATCAGAATCCCAAGTTAAATTGGGAAGACGAAATCGCTGGCGGAAAAAATAAAGATAATAATCATGGATTTCAAAGCACTATTCGACAAGCTTAAGCGATCATCTAGTGGTGATCGCTCCTGCTTTTTGGTTATTCAGCCAGACGCCGTTTATTTATCATCTTCAATCAAAAGTAGTCGTCCATACCAATTTGATATTTCTGAGTCCAATTGGGAAAAAGCCGTTGAGCAAGCATTGAGCGTTGCAGCGAGTGCGTATGATTCATTAACGGTTATTCTTTCTCATAACTATTACCAGATGTACCAAATCGACAAACCAGTCATGCCGCGTCAAGAATGGCCAGCCGCATTACCGTTTTTGTTGAAAGAACTGATCTCTGAGCGTGCTATCGACATTATTGCCGATGCGGTCGAGTTACCGAATTCAACCAAAGTGCAAGCATACGTCTTATCGCGAAAAATATTGGATAAGATTGTGTTACTGGCCAGTCGAGCCCAGTTACCATTAGAGGCCATTCTTCCTGAAGACGATATTTGGGGAGAGACTGCGGGTGAACTAGGAAACTTCCTATTATTACAACGCAGTGTGCGTGGTCATCTCCGTATAAGCGCTTTTGTCGAAAATACTATTGCGTTCCACCGTTCTATTCGCAGTGTGACGCCACCGTTAACGGGGGTTCCGTCTAGCGATTTACAGATGGACAGTCTGTCGTTAGAACTGCAACGTTCGATTGATTATCTTTCATCTCAGTTACGCCACGTGCAATTACATCAATTGAAAGTGTGCTGTGATGAAGAGGATGAGAGCGAGCTTGTTCAGGCTCTGAATTACCGTTTAAGTACTAAGGTTTCACTGTTATTACCACCAGAACATGAACTATCTGGACATGTTTTGGCTGACACTGCGGCTACTTCAAATACTCGACGCGTCAACTTATATCCCGATTACTTAAAGCCGAAAAAAGAGCTCCTGACGCTAAAAAATATCGCGTTATCTTGGGGCGTTTCGGCGGCTGCAATTCTATTTTCTTACGGCTATGTGACTTGGCAGAGTAGCGGTTTGGAAGATGAGATTGCTATTGTAAAAAGTAAAGGCGATATCATGAAGTCAGAGCTTGAACGTTATCAAGTCAAGCTACGTAAGCATCAACCTGACAATAATAAGCTGGCAGCTAAAGCCCGCTTAGAGCGTGAAGTCAAGGCGAAGCGAGACTCGCTTAAAGCTGTCGGGAAATACGATGACTCGCAACGCACGGGTTACTCTGGCGTGATGCAATCATTAGCGAAGCTAGGAAACCAAGAAATTTCTTTGTCCGAAATTCGAATCAATACCCATACCTTAGACCTGAAGGGACTAGCGAAAAAACCGAGCTCAGTGCCAAATTGGGTCAGCCAATTTAAAAATGAAATTAGCTTGGTTGGCCGAACGTTTGACGACGTCAAAATAGGTCGAAATGATAAGGATATTGTGACGTTTGAACTAAAAACGCGCGAGGATAAAGAGAAATGAACGAATTCTGGCTCTCATTAGAAGGGCGCTTTGGCGAAATGAGTACGCGTGAAAAAGTGCTCACCGCATTGTGCGGTTTAGTTGTCGTGATCATGTTGCTCTTTACGCTGGTATTGGAGCCAAAGCTTAACGAGATCATCAGTAATGAGAGGCAACTAAGTAATTTAAAGCAAGCCAATCAAAAGATTGAAATCGATACGCTACGTATTCAGGCGCAACTTAAGAAAGATCCAAATGCTGAGATTGATCGCGCGATATCTAATCTGTTAGCTGAGAGTCAGCATCTTTCGATGCAATTAGCGGAGATCATCGAGCATCTTATTACACCTTCGCAAATGGCTGAGCTGCTTGAAAATGTGTTGGAGCAGCAAAGTGGCATTCACCTTTTGTCTCTGCAAACCTTGCCATCTGAGCCAATAACGGAAGATAAAGAAGCATCGCAATACTCTGGTTACTACGTGCATCCTGTTCGTATGGAACTGACTGGTGACTATTTTTCTATTGCTAATTATCTGAATAAATTGGAGAGCCTTCCTGCGAGTTATTACTGGCGCAGCTTTAGTTATAAAGTCGAAGAGTACCCGAAAGCGAAGCTTGTGTTAGAAGTCTACACACTAGGATCTAGAGAGGAGTTTATTGGTGGTTAACAAACTCATCATCTCATTGCTTGTTATGGCAGCGGCAGGAACCGCTTGGGCAAACCAGGACCCAACGGCCCCACTTGGTTGGGAAAAGCCAGCGGTTGAAACGTCAGCGAAACCAAAAGTTAAACGGTATCGACTGCCTAAGCTCAACAGTATTGTGTGTAAGCCAAGTACTGATTGTATCGCGATTATGGATAACAAACTTGTCGAAAAAGGCGAGCTATTTAAGGGTTATCGCGTCGCGAGCATTAATAGTGAATTTGTAACTTTAAAGCGTGGTAACCGTCAGTGGGACCTAGAGCTTTTTGATTTAAACGTAAAACAATAATAACCAGAGCCCGATCAGATATGCGCAAATTAGTTGTAGGAATAACGATTGCTTCTTTAATGGGATGTTCAATGGGTCATCGGAATCCAGTGGAAGTTAAAGAAGCGCTCAATGAATCGATCAATCAAGCGAACAGCCGCACATTGGAAGAAATCCCTTCTTCTGTTGAGGCAGACTTGATGCCAAATTTAGACTCGAACGTTGCATCAGAGCAAGGCACCTCGAAGCGTTTTCGTATTCAAGCGAATGCGGTCGATGCAAGAAGCTTTTTCGCTTCGTTGGTGAAAGGCACAGAGTACAGTGTGGCGATTCACCCATCGGTACAAGGTAATATCACTGTCAACTTGTCAGATGTGACATTGGATGAAGTTCTGAATGTCGTACAGAATATGTATGGCTATGACGTGGTGAAGTCTGGCAAAGTTATTCAAATCTACCCAGCAGGTATGCGTACGGTGACCATTCCAGTCGATTACCTGCAGTTCAAGCGTTCTGGTCGCTCATTAACCAGCATTGTTACGGGCTCTGTAACCTCGGCTGGTACGTCTAATTCTGGTGGTAGCTCAGACAGTTCTGACTCGTCAGACTCTAACAATGGAAACAACAACGATAGCTCGACCACATCTACGGGTGGTACACGCATTGAAACCATCACTGAAAGTGATTTCTGGCCGATGCTGCAGCAAGCTGTTGCGAATCTAATTGGTTCAGGCAAAGGGCAAAGTGTGGTTGTAACGCCACAAGCGGGAGTTATTACGGTTCGAGCATTTCCAGATGATATTCGCGAAGTACGCGAGTTCTTAGGTGTATCGCAGGAGCGCATGCAGCGCCAGGTCATTCTTGAAGCTAAAATCCTAGAAGTGACGTTGAATGATGGCTACCAACAAGGCATCAACTGGTCAAACTTATCGGCGTCAATTGGTAACTCGGGTAGTATCGTAGTCAACCGCCCTGCGTCGACATTACCACCATTGGATGCGATTGGCACGCTATTGGGCGGTCAAACCAACGTGACTATTTCGGATGGTAACTTCAATGCCGTGTTGAGCTTTATGTCTACGCAAGGTGACTTGAACGTCCTTTCGAGCCCTCGTATTACCGCTGCCAACAACCAAAAATCTGTCATCAAGGTCGGTACCGATGAGTACTTTGTTACCGAGCTATCGAGTAATGCAGGCAACGGTGAAAACTCAAATGCAGTTCCTGAAGTGGAACTGACGCCATTCTTCTCGGGTATTTCCCTCGATGTGACTCCGCAAATTGATAACAAAGGCAATGTGTTCCTGCATGTTCACCCCGCAGTTATTGAAGTCACGGAAGAAGTGAAGCAATTGAACTTGGGCGGAGATTTCCAAAACATCCAACTGCCATTAGCGAAAAGCTCTATTCGTGAATCAGACTCGGTTATTCGTGCTAAAGATGGCGATGTTGTGGTTATCGGCGGGTTGATGAAACAGCAAAATCGTGAGCTTGTTTCTAAAGTCCCATTTTTGGGCGATGTACCAGCACTGGGGCATTTGTTCCGCAACGTGAATAACGTAACTGAGAAAACAGAATTGGTCATCTTGCTAAAACCGACCGTAGTTGGCGTGAACTCTTGGCAGAAAGAGCTAGAGCGCTCTCGTGATCTGCTGCAAGAGTGGTTCCCAGATGCGCAATAAGCGCTGGGAAAGGTTCTGTTTTTCAATAGGTTTGTGATTCGAGTATGTACTTGTCACACTTTGGATTCCGAGTTCAGCCTTTTTCGTTAACCCCAAATACAGAAATGTTCTTGGGGTTAGTCCCTCACTATGAGGCGATCCAAACCATCCTAGCTGCCGTGCAAATGGGAGAAGGGGTGATTAAGGTGACGGGAGAAGTCGGCACTGGAAAAACCATGGTATGCCGTAAGCTGATCGAGCAGATTGAATCTGAAGTTGAGCTTATTTACTTACCCAATCCAGTGTTGAATGGGGAACAGTTGCAGTTTGCTGTCGCCAGAGAGTTGGGTATCGAGAACGATGATCCGCTGCGTATCGTTTCCCTCATTCAAGAGCACTTGATTCAAGTACATGCCTTGGGAAAGAAAACCGTCTTGATCGTTGATGAAGCGCAAGCTCTTTCCCCACAAGCTTTAGAAACATTGCGTCTATTTGGCAACCTAGAAACGGAACAAGATAAGCTCATTCAATTGGTGTTATTCGGACAACCTGAGTTGGATGAAAGATTGGCTAACCATGAGCTAAGGCAATTTCGTCAACGCATTACGTTTAGTTGCCAGTTACGTCCTCTCTCTATCGATGAAGGCGTGGCTTACATCAATAATCGTTTAGATAAAGCAGGCAATGGGGCGCACATTTTTTCTATTGAACAGAAAAAAGCGATTTGGCGTTCATCCATGGGGATTCCGCGCTTGATAAACCAAATTAGCCACAAGTCGTTGCTTGCTGCATTTAATGAGCGTTGCACACTATTGAAAAATCATCACGTTTACGCCGCTATGCACGATACGTTTGATGCCCGTAAACCTAAGTTTAAAACACCCGTATTTTGGGGATGGAGTCAACCTTGAGTGCCATCAATAAAGCATTATCAGAACTTGCTGAAAAAACATCGCCGTCAGAGCTTACTCGTGCGGAGATTCCAAGTGTCTCACGCAGTAAACCTTGGCTTTGGCTTGTCGCCGGTTTTTCGTTAAGCCTTGCGGTTGGTAGCTGGGCGGTCTCTCGCGGTCCTGTTCCTTCAGGCGAGCTATCACAATTTCAAACCGACGCTATGCCATTGTCGTCTGTGAATGTCTCACCAATTGTTTCATCGGAGCGCACTCACTCGCCAACGAGTAAAATGACGCCCGATACAACTCAAGTGGTTTACACCAAACCAGCCACACAGCCGGTAGCGCAACAGCCTCACATGCAAGAGACTGATAGGTTCACGCCAAGATCTGAGATAAATATCGCCTCTGATGATGCAGTTTTACTCGCGCAGTTAGCAACGATGCCGAGCGAGGAGCAATACGATCCCGTAACCCACACGACATCAGAAAACAGCTCAATGCGTATTGAGCAGGTTGAGCTTACACATCGTCAGCTTTCTCTTAAGGCAGTTAGTCGAGCGGAAAAGGCACTCGATGCTAACGATATGCAAACGGCGTTATCGGCTTATGCCGAGGCGTTGCGTTATGAGCCAATGAATGCAGACACGCGTCAAAAGTTATCAGCGTTGTACTTTGGTAAAGGTGACACGCGTAAAGCATATGAGATTATTCAAGAAGGCATCAACCTAGATACGAACAACCAAGTACTCCGCTTGGCCTTGTCTAAGTTGTTAGTGAAAGCTAATCAACCTGAAGCGGCGCTGAGCCCGCTTGTTCATTTGCCTCCAGTACCAAGTCGAGATTACTTGGCGATGCGTGCGGCATTGGCACAAAAACACAAGCAAAATGACATTGCGCTTGAGAGCTATCAACTCCTCACTCAGCGTGAACCGGAAAACGCGCGCTGGTGGTTAGGTTTGGCTATTCAACAAGAGCGCGCCCTGGCTTTTACTGCCGCGATTAACTCTTACAACCAAGCTCTGGGTAAAGTTGGCATTTCGAATCAATCGCAAGCATTTATCCGTGACCGTTTGAGCATCTTGAAAGAGTTGGAGAGCGCACAATGAAAATTCAGTTGAGAAAACGCTTGGGCGATCTTCTGGTTGAGGAAGGTATCGTCTCTGAAGAACAAATCCAGCAAGCACTAAACGCACAACGCAGTACCGGGCAGAAGCTAGGGGATGCGTTAATTGACCTTGGCTTTATTACCGAAAAGCAAATGTTGGACTTCTTGTCTCAGCAGCTTGGTTTGCCACTGATCGATCTTGGCCGTGCGCCTGTGGATGCCGAAGCCGTGCAGATTCTACCTGAGGTACACGCACGTCGCTTACGTGCGATGGTCGTTGCTCGAAATGGGGACACACTGCGCGTTGCTATGAGTGACCCTGCGGACTTGTTCATCCAAGAATCATTGATGAACTTGTTAGGTCAATACAACCTTGAGTTCATTGTGGCTTCAGAGCGTCAGCTTATTTCAAGCTTTGACCGTTATTACCGCCGTACTAAAGAGATAGCCTCCTTTGCTGAACAGCTGCATGAAGAGCATAAAGATGTACAAAGCTTTGATTACGGTATTGATGAAGCCGATAGTGAAGAGGTTACCGTTGTAAAGCTGGTTAATTCCATGTTTGAAGATGCGGTACAGGTTGGAGCTTCGGATATTCATATTGAGCCAGACGATCAAGTATTGCGTTTGCGCCAGCGTATTGATGGCGTATTGCATGAAACGCTCTTAAATGAAGTGAATATTGCATCGGCTTTGGTTCTTCGACTGAAGTTGATGGCACACCTAGATATTTCTGAAAAGCGCTTGCCGCAAGATGGCCGATTCAATATCAAAGTTCGTGGCCAATCAATTGATATTCGTATGTCGACGTTACCAACGCAGTACGGAGAATCTGTAGTAATGCGTCTGCTTAACCAGTCCGCTGGTTTGCGTCCGTTAGAAGAGTCGGGCTTGCCGCCAGACTTGCTTGCTCGCTTACGTCGACAGTTGGCGCGTCCGCACGGCATGATTTTGGTTACCGGGCCGACAGGTTCCGGTAAAACCACCACGCTTTACGGTGCATTGAGTGAGCTCAACGAACCTGGGAAAAAGATCATTACAGCAGAGGATCCGGTTGAATATCGTCTGCCTCGTATCACTCAGGTACAGGTTAACAGTAAGATCGATCTAACTTTCTCGCGTGTTCTTAGAACCTTTTTACGTCAAGACCCAGACATCATTCTTGTTGGTGAGATGCGTGACCAAGAGACGGTAGAAATTGGTCTGCGAGCTGCACTAACGGGTCACTTAGTATTGAGTACTCTCCACACCAACGATGCTGTCGACAGTGCGTTACGTATGATCGATATGGGAGCGCCGGGTTACTTGGTTGCTAGTGCAGTCAGAGCCGTGGTGGCGCAGCGTCTTGTGCGCCGAGTTTGCCCAGATTGTAAAACAGAAGACCACTTAGATGAGTCTCGCCAGCAGTGGTTAGCTGGGCGTTTCCCAAATCAAGTTAGCACCATTTTTTATAAAGGCGCAGGTTGCCAAAACTGTAACTTGACTGGTTATCGAGGCCGAATCGGTGTGTTTGAAATGCTCGAACTTG
This sequence comes from Vibrio sp. 397, assembly GCF_033339395.1. Classification (NCBI taxonomy): domain Bacteria; kingdom Pseudomonadati; phylum Pseudomonadota; class Gammaproteobacteria; order Vibrionales; family Vibrionaceae; genus Vibrio; species Vibrio sp. 397. The sequence continues at coordinate 26,333 of NZ_JAWOUN010000032.1, forward strand.
AGCAAGAGATGATGGATAAATTGCGCGCCAATGATGCGGTTGGCTTTGCGCAAGCCGCGCGCCGCTCAGAAAACTATAAGCCACTGCTTGCTTCTGCAATGGAACTGGCGCTACAAAGCACCGTCAGTTTGGATGAAGTGATGACCCTAGGTGAGGGTGATGCTTCTGGTAAGACTGATCCCATTTTCATATAGGTAAGTGAATGCCAACTTTTCGTTATCAAGGCCGCACGCTAGACGGCTCATCCACTAACGGTAAAATCGAAGCAGTGAACTCAGAAGCTGCGGCGGAAGCATTGATGAATAAAGGGGTCATCCCGCTCAATGTACGGTTAGAGAAAGAGTCGGCAAAAAGCCAAGTGAGCTTGTCTAAGCTGTTTGTGCCTGCTATTCCGTTGGAAGTAATTATTCTTTTCTCTCGCCAGTTGTTTAGTTTGACTAAAGCTGGCGTACCTTTGCTGCGCTCTATGCGTGGCTTGTTGCAAAATTGCGAAAACAAACAGCTCAAAGAGGCGCTAGAAGATGTCGTTTCTGAACTGAGTAATGGCCGAGGTTTGTCTTCTGCGATGCAGCAACACAGCAAAGTATTCAGCCCACTGTTCGTTTCTATGATCAACGTCGGTGAGAATACGGGTCGGCTTGACCAAGCGCTATTGCAACTGGCGAATTACTACGAACAGGAACTTGAGACTCGCAAACGCATTAAAGCGGCGATGCGTTATCCGACGTTTGTCATTATCTTTATCACCATCGCCATGTTTGTATTGAATATCTTGGTGATCCCTGAGTTTGCATCGATGTTCACGCGCTTTGGGGTTGAGCTACCATTGCCGACGCGTATTTTGATCGCGACTTCTAATTTCTTTGTTAATTATTGGGTGTTGCTGGTTGTAGCAATGATTGGCGCGTTTACTGTATTCAGAGCGTGGGTGGCGACGGCTGATGGTCGGGAGAAGTTCGATAAGTTTCGGCTTCGGCTGCCAATTGTAGGCGATATCGTTAATCGTGCGCAGCTTTCTCGTTTTGCCAGAACCTTTTCGTTGATGCTGAAATCAGGTGTGCCACTTAACCAGTCTTTGGCTTTGGCCGGGGAAGCATTAGGGAACCGTTTTTTAGAAAACCGAATTCTTGAGATGAAGTCCGCAATTGAAGCGGGTAGCACCATTTCAGTGACGGCCATCAACAGTAAAATATTTACCCCATTGGTGATTCAGATGATTGCAGTAGGTGAAGAAACTGGTCGTATTGATGAGTTGCTGCTGGAGGTGTCGGACTTTTACGATCGAGAAGTTGATTACGATCTAAAAACACTGACCGCAAGAATAGAACCATTACTTTTGGTGATTGTCGCAGGCATGGTCATGGTGCTGGCATTGGGTATCTTCCTACCAATGTGGGGAATGCTCGACATTATCAAAGGCGGCTAATGCGTGGTTGAAAATCAAAGCCGAGCAACGCTTATTGTGTTTGGGGTTATTGCTACGATTATGGCGGTGGGTTTGGCGGTCAAATTACGTCCTGTGACCGAGCAAGCACAAGTAACTGGAGCGAAGTTAGCGAGAGTTTGGATGCAAGATAGTGTTCAGCGTTATCGTCAAGCTTGGCTAGTACAAGGCGAGCCAGAACATATGCTGATGGATGGTTTTAACCTTACTATGACTGAGGATGGGTTAGTGTCTCCCTTTACTCAGCAAGGTGTATTAGATTGTGGTTATTGGCTAGCGGTGCATTACCCCCAACGTAAAATAATGACCAACAAGTTAATAGATATCAGTGGAGTCATCAAAACTGATCGTTATGTCTGTCAATACACTTATGAAAATGGTCAGTCGATTGTCGTTATTTCAACAGCTAATCAACTGAAAATAGACGTCGAAATGTCGGCGGAGTGAATTTTTTGACACCTAATCACTATAATTGGTATTGAAAGTCGGTATAATGCAATCATTACCATAAGTAAGAAGCTGTAATAGAGGGTAAACAATAATGTGTTTTTCTCATTGCAGCATGAACTGAATAATGGCGAATCGTCATTCTGCTCAAGCGGTAGATACAGTATCCACTTCACGGTCAGTTTTAGTGAACGTTGCTGCCCCAAACCGTTTTGACAATATCCAAAATGGTCGCGTGACCTAAACAAAACTTTGCAGTTGTACTGCATGCTTACATAGAGAGAGTAAACAATGAAAAGACAAGGTGGTTTCACCCTTATCGAATTGGTAGTGGTAATTGTAATCCTAGGTATTCTAGCGGTCACTGCAGCACCACGTTTCCTTAACCTGCAGGACGATGCTCGCAAAGCAGTTAACCAGGGCCTGAAAGGCGCAATGGATGGCGCTGCGGGTATTGTTTACGGCAAAGCAGCGGTGGAAGGGAAAGAAACCAAAACAGCTGCAGATACCAAAGTTGAAGACATTACGATTTATTTGGGTTACCCAACAGCAAATGAGGCTGGTATCGGTAAAGCGGTACAGGGCCTTAGTGATACAAATGACTGGACGTTGATTAAAACAGAAACGCGTACAGCTCAAGCTGGCACTACAGATGGAGTTCCAGGTAAAGTCACTTACGCATCAGAAAGTGGTGTGGACCAGTGTGTTCAGTATGCTGAAGCATATAAAAATAAAGATGGCGATGTTTTGCCAGCTAAAGCATCATTAGTGACTGAATGTACTAAAGTTGCATCTGGCTCATAGAGTTTAGGGGCGAAAGCCCCTTTTAATTTTCAGCCCTAAACCACCTACTTCAGTAGGTGGTTATCATCCGTTTCGGCTTTGCCTGTAAAACTACTCATGCTA
>NZ_JAWOUN010000033.1:0-28600 GCF_033339395.1 Vibrio sp. 397
GTAGTTTTACAGGCAAAGCCGAAACGGATGATAACCACCTACTGAAGTAGGTGGTTTAGGGCTGAAAACAAAAAAGCCGCGGTTGCTCACCGCGGCTTTGTGACTATTTATTCAAAAGAACGTTCAGTTCAAAGCAATTATGCGTTTGCTTCACGCTCAGCAATGAACTCAAGCGCCATCTTAATGCGAGCAATACAACGCTCTTTTCCAACCAGCTCCATTACTGCATCGACAGAAGGAGACTGACCCCCGCCTGTTACAGCAACACGTAATGGCATACCGATTTTGCCCATGCCGATTTCCAACTCTTCACATACTGCTGCGATAACGCCATCTTTGATGTTCGCTGTCGTCCACTCAGTTAGTGCTTCCACTTTCGCTAATGCAAGTTCTAGAGGCTCTTTAGCCACGCCACGCAGGTGTTTCTTCGCTGCGCCCGCTTCAAACTCAGAGAAATCTTCATAGAAGTAACGGATTTGCTCAGCTAGCTCAACTAGTGTGTTGCAACGCTCACCCACCAGCTTGATCACGTCAGTAATAGCAGGACCATTCGTTACGTCTAGTTTTTGTTGATGTAGATGCCATTGTAGATGCTCAGCAACGTACGCAGGATCTGAGTTCTTGATGTAGTGGTTGTTCAACCATTGCAGTTTGTCAGTGTTAAAAGCAGACGCTGACTTAGATACTGCGTTTAGGCTAAATAGATTGATCATCTCTTCTTGAGAAAAGATTTCTTGGTCACCATGAGACCAACCAAGGCGCACTAGGTAGTTGTTTAGTGCCGCAGGCAGGTAGCCCATATCGCGGTATTGCATGACTGATACAGCGCCGTGACGTTTAGACAGTTTCGCGCCGTCATCACCCAGGATCATTGCACAGTGTGCAAATGTAGGTACTGGCGCACCTAGTGCTTCGTAGATGTTGATTTGACGAGGCGTGTTGTTGATGTGGTCTTCGCCACGAACAACGTGCGTGATACCCATGTCCCAGTCATCCACTACTACACAGAAGTTGTAAGTAGGTGAACCGTCAGTACGACGAATGATTAGGTCATCCATTTGATCGTTGCGGATTTCAATGCGACCACGGATTTGATCATCAAATACTACGCTGCCTTCTTTCGGGTTACGGAAACGGATAACACATGGATCACCATCTTTTGCCGCTTCGTTTGCTGCTTTGATTTTTGGATGGTTAGCATCGTAGCGAGGCATTTCTTTATTTGCTTCTTGCTCTGCACGGATTTCATCTAGCAGCTCTTTAGACGCGTAACATTTGTAAGCTTTGTCTTCAGCAAGAAGCTTATCAACCATTTCGTTGTAACGGTCAAAACGTTGAGTTTGGTAGTAAGGACCTTCATCCCACTCCAAGCCTAGCCATTCCATGCCTTCAAGAATTGCATCAACCGCTTCCTGAGAGTTACGCTCAAGGTCTGTATCTTCGATACGTAGAACGAATTCACCACCTTGGTTTTTAGCGTATAGCCAAGAGTAAAGTGCAGTACGCGCACCACCAACGTGTAGATAGCCAGTTGGGCTAGGAGCAAAACGAGTTTTAACCGTCATTTGAGTTCCTTAGGGGTAATGAGCAACGAGAGATCTCTCGTTGTAATGTCAAGGATAAAAGTGGCGACATTTTACCACCGTAAGTCAATTCTACAATCGGTTTGACAACAGAAATAAAAACAGGGCAGAACCAAAAAGGCACAGCCCTGCTATTTACTGTTAAAGCACGAGACGAAATTACTTCAGGTTACGCATTGCCCATTGCATAAATTCTTGCTGCTCTTCACGGCTCAATTCATTAAACGATGCTTTGATTGTTTTGGTTTCCGCTGGAGAAGACGCAATGCTTGCCTTAGTCGATTCTTTATTCATTGCGTTATTATAGTCGGAAACTTCTCGTTCGTAATCACGAAAACCTTGCAAACCACCTTTACGAAGTTGAACCATAGAGAATGCCACTTCTTTTCCGTTTTTGTCTTTCAATACCACTTTAGGATCGAGTTCGAAGGCTCTCGCCTCTTCAATAGTACGGAATGTTTGATAAGTCAGAGAAAGCTCGGTGTCTTTTTCTGCATCAAACTCTAATACCAGCGGCTGCGAATCGAATTTACGGCGCTTTCCATCTTCAAATACGATTTGCCCAACCGTTACCGCTAATTGGTTTTCCCCATCTTTTAACTCGATGCTGTTGTTCTTGGATATCCACTCAGGGTAGACGAACTCGCCGTTGAGAACGCGAGGAACTAATTCAGATTGCAGAGTGAGTTGAGCAGCAAAAGCTGGCGCCGAAAGCATTGCGCAAAGTCCGAGAAGTGTCGTTGTTTTTTTCATCATGGTTTCTCACTTTATACCAATTTAGATAAGCCTCTAAAATTTACAGGCCAGTCATTTCAAAGGCTTATTTGAATAAGTATCAAGATAAAAAGGGCGTTTCCGCCCTTTTAGCTGCTTCTTTAATTAGAAGTAGTATTCAACACCTACAGAGAACTCGTCGTAGTCAGCAGACTTCCAACGTGCTTCTGTTGGTTTATCTAATTGAGACGCACCGTCGCCAAAGTCTAGAGTACGAGCACGTACGTACAGCACTGCCGATGGGTCTACGAAATACATAACTTGTGCTGATAACACATCGTCCGCTGTATCGTTAATTTTCTTACCATCACGCTCTAGATCAAAGTTAGCGGCGTAAGCCAGTTTGTATTGCCAATCACCCGTGGTGTACATGATAGCGGCAGACATTGCATCTTGCTTTTCACTCACACCATTGCTTGCGTCCGCTTCCATGTATTTGTATTGCGCAAAGAAAGAGATCCCGTTATCAAACCAGCCTTGTGCCCCTACCAAGTACGTGTTGTTTTCCCACGTTTGGCTTTCCATCTTGATATTACGGTTACCTTCATATGCCGCATCTAACTGGATAGGACCAATTTTGTAGTGTGCTGCGATACCACCCCAGTAGTCATCCCCTTCACCTAGACCTGCTTTATCACCTGCACCAGCTGCGATATCTAGGGAGAATTTGTCAGCAAACATTGGAGAGTCCCAGCGGATAGTGTTTGATTGACGGTCTTGGTACTTGGCGCCACCAATAGCACCACCCCAGTCGTATACATCGCCGAGGCCAGGGTTAGATGCTGGCCAGTCAACCAATTCGTACATAGGTGTCAAAACGCGACCCAGGCGAATTTGCCCCCAAGATGCACTTTCAAAACCGACGAATGTGTCACGTTCACCAAGACCTGCGCCCTCGCCACCAAAGCTAGGGTCTACATAACCGCCTTCGATTTGCCAAATAAAAGTAGGGTCGAAGTTAGCAAATTGTTTTTTACCACGGAAACCAATACGAGACTCGTTGTTTAGCTGCATGCCACCCAAATCATCGTCCGTTGCTTTGCTGCCAGAATCGTAATCGCGGTACGCGGCCTGCATCGCGATGATTCCGTAAACTTCATAAGAAAATGAATCTTTGGTTAGAAACTCTTTTGCTGCGTCACTGTTTGCACCATCAGCAAATGCAGCACCACTGAACATCATGCCGGTAATTGCCGTGGCAAGTAGGCTTTTCTTTAGGTAAGACATTATAAACCCCTATATTTTTAGTTTTTTCCATTTTCAAATTCACTAACTAGGACATGGCAGGAACTTGAAACAGTGTTTGGACGGGGCAAATATGACAAACTTTTTTCGCACTAAAAAACTTTCCCTACAGCAATCTGAGCGACTTCAAAATGAGAAGATCAAAAATAAAATAAATCAATAAAAAACAATTAGTTAAAATCAAATATAAAAAATAAAAAACGTTAAAAGTACGTTTTGACACTGAACTGACATTGAGAGCATCTAAAAAACGTGAGCGACTTCATTCATCTTTTAGGTGTTTTAACGGAACTTTATATTCAAAGAGAAAAAACCTTGAGATCACTCGCAAGTAAAATGACCGTGCACTTGTGGGATTCGAGAGATTTTGACGAAATTGTTGTGAGTAGCAAATGGGTATTGACCTTACCCTTGCAGGAAGGTTTAAGCTCATAGCATCACTACTATTGAGGTGCAGATTATGTATCAGTTAGTTATACCTTTATCAGGGCTCAACTGCATGGGCTGTGCGAGAAAAGTTGAGAATGCTTTACATGCGAATCACGATGTGGAGATCCTCAATTTGTCCCCGACGCAAGTAGAGGTCAAAACCGAGTCTTCTCTTAAAGAGCTCGTCTCGTCGATTGAATCTCTTGGTTACCAAGCAGGAAATCACTACGAACTAAACCTTTCAGGCTTAAGCTGTGGCGGTTGCGTCAAAAAACTTTCATCTTTATTAGAATCTAATCAAGACGTTATTTCTTTTGAGGCTTCAACAACGCACTTAGAGATTCGTACCCTCCTCTCCGAGCAACAAGTGATCGACTTAATAGCAACACTCGGCTATACCGCCAACCTTGATTCTGTTGAAGTAGAGAACGAAAGCTCACCAGAGACCGAACAGGTAGAACAGCAAAGCAATATTAAAGATACGCAGGTGCCACCAGCGAGTATTCAATTGCAAATGCTGATTCAAGGCATGACGTGTGCGAGTTGCGTATCTTCAGTAGAGAAAGCACTTACTAACGTGGAAGGTGTTGAGAAAGCACAGGTCAACCTTGCAGAACAAAGCGCACTAGTATTCGCAAGCCAAGACTCTGATGACCTCCTTAACGCAATTGTTGAATCGGTAAAACAAGCCGGTTACCAAGCAGAGATCCTACAAGACGCCGCAACCCAGCAAGAAAAGCAAGCACAGCAACAACGTCAGCAACAAAAACGCTTTAAACTGGATGCTATTGCTGGCCTTGTCGTCGGAGCCCCTTTAATGATTTGGGGCGTTGCTGGCGGCAATATGATGATTCGCAACACCAACGACCAATTAGCTTGGGGAGTGATCGGTATCGTATGTTTACTCCTTCTTGCCACAGCAGGGAAACACTTCTTCAGTAACGCTTGGTTAGCTGCTACTCACAAGCGCGCCACCATGGACACGTTAGTCGCGCTCGGTACTGGCGCAGCGTGGTTCTATTCGATGCTTGTGGTGATTTTCCCAGGCTGGTTCCCTCTTGCTTCACGCCACGTGTACTTTGAAGCGAGTGCAATGATCATCGGCTTAATTTCTCTTGGTCACTATATAGAAGCAAAAGCCAAAGCAAACACAACACGCTCATTGCAAGCTCTGATTAACCTGCAACCTCAGCAAGCTACGGTAATCACGGAACAAGGCGATCAACAAATAACGGTTGAGCAAATCACGCTAGGCATGAAACTGCGTATCAAACCAGGCGAGAAAGTGCCTGTTGATGGTGTTGTGATTCAAGGTGAATCATACATTGATGAGTCGATGCTCACTGGTGAACCAGTACCAGTGTTAAAAGCGCAAGAGGCTCAAGTGTCTGCTGGGACATTAAATACCGATGGTGGATTAGTCATTGAGGCAACGGGCATTGGCGCAAATACCATGCTGGCTCGTATCATCCGCATGGTGCGCACAGCGCAAAGCAGTAAGCCAGCCATCGCGAAACTGGCAGACCAGATTTCATCGGTGTTTGTCCCTGTCGTTGTTGGCATAGCAATACTGGCCGCGCTCGTTTGGTTTGCCGTTGGCCCAGAGCCAAAAGCGAGTTATATGCTGGTGGTCACCACAACCGTCCTGATCATCGCATGCCCTTGCGCTCTAGGCTTAGCAACCCCACTTTCTGTCACGGTGGGAGTGGGTAAAGCCGCAGAGCTCGGCATTCTGATCAAAGACGCCGACGCCCTTCAATTGGCAAGCAAAGTCGACACGGTTGTATTCGACAAAACTGGCACGCTTACCCAAGGTAAACCTAGCGTTCAGCAAGTGTTTACTCACGCCACCAGCCAAGAAGATCTATTGGCTTTAGCGTATGCGGCAGAGCGTCAGTCTGAGCACCCACTGGCAAAAGCGGTATGTGATTACGCCAAACGACACGACGCAAAGGGTGTCTCATTAGACAAGTTTGAGAACGTTCGCGGGCGCGGCATTTGGGCGACGTATCAAGATAAACCGCTGCTCATTGGTTCGCTTCAATTTATGCAAGCAGAGAACGTCGAGACTAGCGCACTAAAACCTGCCATCGATGAATGCGCAAAAAATGCGTGGACTCCGGTAGCTGTGGCATTGAACGGCGAACTGATCGGCCTGATCGCCATTGCCGACCCGATCAAATCAGATGCGAAACAAGCGCTCTCTGCATTAAAATCGCAAGGCATCAAAACGGTAATGCTGACGGGCGATAACCAACACGTTGCCAATGCTATCGGCCAAGAACTTGGTATTGATGAAGTGATTGCCCAAGTAATGCCAGATGAGAAAGCTCAGCACATTGAGCAACTTCAATCTCAAGGACATGTCGTGGCAATGGTGGGGGATGGCATTAACGACGCCCCTGCTCTCGCCTTAGCCAACCTTGGTATTGCCATGGGTAGCGGCAGTGATGTCGCCATTGAAAGTTCGCAAATGACCATCCTGAACACGTCACCAATGGCGGTAGTACATGCGATTGAACTCTCTCGCGCTACACTTAAGAACATGAAGCAAAACCTATTTGGTGCCTTTGTTTACAACTCGTTGGGTATTCCAGTTGCCGCAGGTGTGCTTTACCCAGCGTTTGGATTTTTGCTCAGTCCTGTTGTCGCAGGAGCGGCAATGGCACTGTCTTCAATTACTGTCGTTAGTAATGCAAATCGACTACGACTGTTTTCAGTAAAGTAACCACTTCTTTTTGAGGGTATTATGAAGTTGAAACTATTGACCTTTGCAATGCTTGCGACCGTGTCCGCCAACGTATTGGCAGCCGATGTCATTAACCACAAATCGCCATACTGTGGCTGTTGTGGAGAATGGACAAAACACATGGAAGAGAACGGCTTTACGGTCGAAGAAAAATTGCACGATGACATGAACGCCATCAAACGCGAGCTAGGCATCAAGAACGAACAGCTTTACTCTTGCCACACGGCAGAGATCAACAGCTATCTGTTCGAAGGTCACATTCCAGCCGAAGACATTAAAGCGTTTTTGAAAAATCCACCACGTAACGCAAAAGGCCTATCAGTACCGGGCATGCCAATGGGCTCCCCTGGTATGGAATATGGCGACAAAAAAGACAGCTACACCGTTTACGCCTTTAACGAAAAAGGCCAAGTGTTCGAATATAGCCACCACGAAGGCAACGACCAATAAAAACAAAGCCCAGCGAGATAAACCGTTGGGCTTTTTCTTAATGGACAGTTAAGACAAATATAAAATTAGAAGCCGTAAGAGGCACCAAATACAAAAGCGTTATTCACTAGGCTGTCACCACTCGCGTTTTCTGCACCGTGTGCTTGACTACGGAACTCAAAGTAAGGTTGAACACCTTTACGAGTCCACGTTGCACGAAGCTCGTGGTCCATGGTTTCCGCTTCAATCATGTAGACGTTGTTGTAGCTTAGCGTCACATCCTCATTCATCACGTAACCGATGCGGTTGTCCATGCGGTAATCTGTATCCGCATCTGCGTCTGTCGCATCAATGTGCGCACGAGTACGGTTACTTAAGGAGATGCCGTTATCGAAGTTGTAACCGATCTTAACCAATGGACGGTACTGTACGTTCTCGCCAGCAGAGAACAGGTGTTGGTAACCCGCGGCAACCCATAAATGATCGGTAAGATTAAATGACTGCTCACCACCCACAGTGATTGCTGGTGTTGTGTTACCTGCGCCACCGTTTTCTGTTTCCAGTTTACCCAACTGAATACCATCAAATTCGGTGTAAACCGTAAAGCCGCCGAATTGGTTATCAAAAGTATGACCAGCTTCCAGTGTAGACGTAACGTCCGAACCATGAATTCGACCATCATCGTGGAATTGAACATTACCTGTTACGTAAGAAGAACCAGCAAAAGCGCTAGAAGCGAAAGCGAGAGAAAGAGCACTCAGTGCAAAAATGTTTTTCATAATTACTGCCTTTATTTATTCACGTTATGCGATAGTTTTAGAGGGCATCTCTTCCCTTTTATCGCAAACTTTGGAATGTGCCTCCTTGGCGTTCGCAATATTGTTTTAATTAATTCGCGATGAAAAATAAAACATTTTAAAAAGTGATCTTGTTCAAACCGAAGCTCAACAACCCTGATAAAAACATGGAAAATACAGGCACTTATCGTATTTTTATAAAATTATTCAAAAAATAGAAGTGTGATCGTAAACAGATAATTTATTGATATTTAGCAGATTAAGTCGATCCAGTTCACAATAACCTTGACCATTACAACCAAAAACTTATTTATCAATGAAAAATAATTAGACATCGATCACGCTTAATTTCCTCAAAAAATAAAGAAAGCCCCAACATGAGGTTGAGGCTTTGCCAAAAAATTAACTTACAAGAATTGAGTTATTTCACGCTGGTCACTCGACTTGCTTTCTCACCAGTTGCTGACACGGAACGGATAAACACTTCACCTTTCACATTTGGACGAGCATTATCTGCGTAAGTTAGCCAGTTCTTGCCGTCTAGAGAGTATTGAAGCTTCACCCCTGGGAACTGAACGTTCATTGCTAGCTTGCCATCTTCTACTTTCGCACCTGGTACAGGCAGGCGGTAGTCGATATCTGATTTTTCTAGCTTAGCCAGTTCACGTTGGCCAAGTACGTTCGCAAAGCGGTTGTAGTCTTGGTTTAGCGCGACTTTGTCTACTAGGTTAGAGTTTTGCGAGTATTCAACACCCACTTTGTAGTCGTTTTCCCAATCAGCACGGTGCCATGCACGCTCAGCGGCTGCTAGTACGCGAGGGAATACCATGTACTCGTATTGCTCATCGTTACGTACTGTCTCAGACCAAAGCTGTGCTGATAGACCGTAGAAAGGTTTCGCTTCGATTTCACCTTTACCAGTGAAGCCGTTACCATCGCGGTCTACAGAGGTTTCTGCGTTCTGAGGCATGTTCTCTGGTGCAAAACCAAACATCTTACGAGTATCTGTTGCACGCGTCGCCCAGTAGTAACCACGCTCTTTCGGGTCAACTTCGTACGGCATGTCCATGTATACGTAGTCTGGGTTAGAAACGATAACGTCGTAACCTTTCTTAGACCATTCGTACACTGATGATGTGCCACCCCAGTAAAGAACGTCCCAGAAGTTAACACGTGTGTTTTCTGTTGCGAACGCTTTCTCACCTTCACTGTACTTAAGGCCATCTTGCCAAGCTTGGAAGTTTGGAATGCCTTTCTCTGCCACCATCTTCGACACTTCTTCTGCAAAGTGGCTTGGTAGATGAGCAAAATCGCTTACCGTACCGTCTGCAATTAGCGTCTGACATTGTGGTGACTGTGCGAATGGCTTGTCTTGCTTAGACAAATCAATGTTACCCTTACAGCTTACTTTGTCTTCTGCGTTGATGTCTTGCAGACCAGCGCCTAGCTTGATGTTCTTCGCTTCGTCACCACCAAAGTGCCATGTTGTTAGCGGCGTGCCCGCTTCTTGGTGCATTGCTGCTACTTCTGAAATCACTTTATCAACAAAGCGAGTGGAAGATTCCATACATGGGTTGATGAAGCTTTGCTTGTTGTAGAACTGAACCGTTGTTACGTTCGATGTATCTTGAGGATCCATCAGGCGGTACTCGTTCGCTTCTGCTTCTTTACCTTCTTCCATTAGACGGTCGTAACGTGCTTCCATTGATACCACTGCTGCACGAGCGTGTGCTGGCATATCGATTTCAGGAATCACTTCGATGTTACGCGCTTTCGCGTACTTCAAGATGTCCACGTAGTCTGCTTTGCTGAAGAAGCCAGAACCAAAGTTGTCTGTCGTTGCACCTGAGCCAAGCTGAGGCAGTAAACAGCTTTTCTCTTCCAAATCGAAACAACGGTTAGCACCCACTTCAGTCAGCTCAGGCAGACCCGGGATTTCTAAACGCCAGCCTTCATCATCCGTTAGGTGAAGGTGTAGTTTGTTCATCTTGTACGCGGCCATTTGGTCAAGCGTTGCAAGAATCGCGTCTTTAGAGTGGAAGTTACGAGCCACGTCCACCATCACACCACGGTAATCAAAATGCGGCGCATCTTTAATAGACAGTTGTGGTAGAGAATCAGCATTTTGGCTATCTACCAGGCCAAAGATAGATTGTACTGCGTAGAAAGCACCTGCTTGGTCAAACGCTTTAATCGCAATACCGTCGCCTTTGATGCTCATTTCGTAAGCACCAGATTTTGCCAATTCACCGGTGAAGTCTGCAGGAACAACAGTGATGCTTACAGGAAGATCACCACGAACATCCACACCTACCACTTCTGCACGACCTTGAATTGCTGCGTATTGAGCCGCATCGAATGCGTCTTTAGGCAGCGCAATACCCGCCACGATATCTACCGTACCGTTACCTGCTTCAACAGACAGTGGCGTTGGTAGTAACGTGGTTGATACGTCTTGTTTTGCTAGGTCTTCGTTCTTCTCGAAACGAGACACAGCGTTTGCAAATACGTTGTTGTCATCAGGCGTACGTTTTAGGTTGTTACCCTCAAGGCCAGTCACGAAAGATGCAACGTCTTCTGTGTTAAGAGAAGCGATCATCTTAGGCTCTGCATTTGGTGCAGCAACGAAAGCGCCTGGCATGAAATCAGTTTCAAATAGCTGCCAGTATTCAGCAACAAGAGGAAGCACAACCTCTTCACCCGCAGCAAAACCATCAAACTTATCTGTTGGTTCTAGTTTGTGTAGATCACCCGTTACGCGAGAGATTTTGAACTGTTCGTTTTCAACATCCAGAATCAGACGAATGCTGTGGAAGTAAATAGCCCAATCTTTTGAGTCAACCGCTTCACCTTGGTTAACCAGCGTCATGTTTACCTTGTTACAAGACGCCCACTCAGCCCCTAAGCCCTGACAAGCAAGACCTTCGTTTGCACCGTGGTTAGTCAACACTTGGTATTGAATATCAAGATTATTAGCCAACGAATTTACAACTTGTTGTTCAGAGCTTTGCAGCGCAGAGCAACCTGCTAATGTAGTGATAACAGAAACAGCAATCAGACTAGGTTTAAACATCTTACTTCCCCAAAAAGTCAGTGGTTCAAAACGACAATGATAAAAATCTCGGCCCCTCAAATGCGAGGTGCCTAACCGTTACATTCAACATACAACCTGTTATTTCTAAGCGTAAAATAAATAGAAATAGGAAGTGATCCAGCTCAAAAAATGACACTCAGCAAAAACAATAAAAACCTAATTTTCATAGAGTTACAATACACGTCAAAATCGAACAACTTGTTTTGACGAGTTTGCTGCGATCTAGGTCACTTATATTCATGAGTTACGACTGATTTTGTAAGATTTGGATCACGCCTAATTATTTTGTGAACCATTAGTAAGCGAATTACCTATTTACCTTTCGTGAAGTGACTCTCATTTATTCGTCGTAAAAACTCGTCAATATTTTTAGAAATGACGATTTTGTCGAATACCCCACTGGAGAAATTGCACTTAACCTCACGCTATTTTGCGTATAAAGTTTAAAGGTATCTTATCTGAGGACCATTCTATGTTTCGTCTCTTGACGCTCATATCATCTCTACTTGTTACTTTGACTCCTTTTTCCTCTTATGCAGAGCCACAGCATTGGTTAGCGAAAAAAGGGGAAACCGAACTTATGATTATTGGCTCGGTGCATGTGGGGGATAAAACGATGTACCCACTCCCTAGAACGGTCATCCAGCATTTAAGCCAAAGCGCAGGGTTGATTATTGAAGCAGACGTCAGGAATTCTGAAGGCTTGGTTTACCCACAAACAACCATTCTTTCTAAAGATGTTTTAGACAGAGCTCAACGTCGCCACTTAATTGAAATTGCCCAAGATTTAGGTTTGCCAGAAACTCAACTCCTAAATTCCCCACCTTGGATGGCGGCATTCACCATCCAACTCGCTGTAGTCAACAAACTGGGGTATGTCTCTGATAAAGGGGTCGACATGCACTTAATAGGACTCGCTGATAAAAAGCAAATCCCGGTCATTCCACTGGAGTCCGTGCAATTCCAAATCGATTTAATCGCAGGTCAATCAGAAGGCGGTAAAGAGATACTTCTCTCATCAATTGAAGAATATGATGGCGGAGAAGAGTTGGTTCAATGCTTGATAGAGAGTTGGAAGAGTGGTGATGGTAGCATGTTGGTCGAAGCCTCTTTGACCGATCATACAACAGAAGAGTTTAACCAAGCCTTTTTATACGAGCGTAATCGAGATTGGGCTAAAAAACTCGACACTGGCAGTGTTCTACCTCAGCAATCGGGTCGTTACACCGTTGTTGTTGGTGGCTTGCATTTAGTAGGTAAAGATAACCTGATTGAACTGCTTAAAAATCGGGGATTTAACATCAAACCACTGGGTAAGACGCGCCAAGCAAATTGTGATATCTAGTGATTGTTTGAAAAATGCCATTTAAATACAATTATTTAAATACAACCATTTAAAATTCATTCAAACTTTCTTATAAAACGCCGTTAAGCTAAGTGGATACAAAACAACTCATATGAAATTTAAATATTTATTCCTATACACGATGGGAATTATGCTCACTTCTTCGTTGTCTTATGCTAAACCGCCATGCAACGTAGAATCTTTTCAAGCTATTGATATAACTCCGGAAGTAAAAGGCGGTGTTTTAGATAAAGAGAGTGGTCAATTTCTTATTACCGAAAAACCAATGATGCGTTGCGCGAACATCACGTTTTCAACAGCCCACACTCGAAATCGCGTTGCACATATGATGAACCAAGGCTTTGAAGCGGTTTACTATGATGGAAATACAAGCAAATCTCACTCAGTAACGTTTGATGAAGACGATTTAAAAGCGGGTTACGTCAAGATTGGTCCAAATCACCCAAAGACCGCTTATGTCTGTTTCACTACTTCTGAAACTCCTATCAATACTATCTCGTGTGACATCAAGTAATAAATTTACTCGCTCTAAAAAATGAAAAGGCCCTACATTTCTGTAGAGCCTTCCTCTCAATACGTGTCGGTGAAGTGCCATATTCGAACATCAGGCGAACCCCAATTTGATTCGATACTATTGAAGTCTAAAATTACTAGCGCCAAAAACGACGAAAGCCTGCTCATTGAGCAGGCTTTCTAAAAGTGATCGGTGAAGTAGGGATTCGACGCGACTAGGCTTCCAGAGGACTGGCATTCCAGACCCCGATCCTCTGGTTCCAAATAAATATCACCAAATACGAAAAAGGCTCTACATTTCTGTAGAGCCTTTTTCTCAATATGGTCGGTGAAGAGGGATTCGAACCCCCGACCCTCTGGTCCCAAACCAGATGCGCTACCAAGCTGCGCTATTCACCGAGATGTTTAACTGAGGAATTGTCCCCGTCAACGAATGCGTATATTACGGATTCTGAACTGTGGCGCAAGTGCTTTTTACAAAAAAACCTTAGGTCTTAATTCGTTTGATGAATAACTGAACACTAGCACGTAAAATGTGACTGATAACTCACAACAAAATACAGTTTATTAACCTTAGCAACATAATTGATCCAGATCAGTGTGCAACAAGACACCGCCATTTAGTTTATTCCTGTCGGGAACATCTTGGAGGAAACGTATGGACTTTTGGCTTGATCTCCTATTTGGTAATGCAGTGGGTCTATCGTCAATGATAGTAATTTTTGGGGCAATTGGTCTGATGTTATTTTACGGCGGTTTCTTCATATACAAGATCATGAACGACAAATCTCCTCACTAGATCTCGCTTAGCTCTAGAAACGCTTTGCACCGGAGTCGGTTACTTGCCTACTCCGGTTTTTTATTTGATCTCAATGCACCACTCATTGATATAATCCTATTATTCTTCCCTGTTCTTAATGAGATTACTGCTATGTCTCACGACGACGATTTTGATCTATTTCAACAGATGATGGGCGATGTAAAGCCAATCACTCAAGACACCACCGAACACAAAAAAGTACACCAAGTAACAGAAGCACAGCTCGCAAAACGCGAAGCAGCAATCTGGTTAACGGAAGATGACCCAGAATACCTATCACTTGATCACGCTGAAATGCTCAAGCCAGAGGACTTTGTTGAGTTCAAACGTGATGGTGTACAGGACGGGGTTTACCGCAAACTTCGCCTTGGTAAGTATCCAATCCAAGCTCGCTTGGATTTGCACCGTAAAACATTGAAAGAAGCACGTGATGAAGTCGTGACGTTTTTAAAGCAATGCCTATCAATGGACATTAGAACGGTCGTTATCGTCCATGGTCGAGGAGAACGCTCAAATCCACCTGCAATGATGAAAAGCTTTGTTAGCAGTTGGCTACGACAAATAAAGGAAGTCCAATGCGTCCATAGTGCGCAACGCTTTCACGGTGGAACTGGAGCCGTTTACGTCCTACTTAGAAAAAGTGCGGAAAAGAAATTAGAAACCCGCGAACGTCACCAAAAACGGTTAGGCTAAATTTCACCCTAATGCTAGAATGCCCGCCCTTATTCTTCCTTCCCCTTAAAGGAAGGGAGCTTCATTCGCCGTTGTGAAACGTTAGGAGACAAAAATGTCACAAGACAACGCTAAACGATTAAATAAATTCATCAGTGAAACGGGGTTTTGCTCACGCCGTGAAGCAGACAGACTGATTGAGCAAGGCCGTGTCACCATTAATGGCAACAAACCTGAAATGGGGACACAAGTGCTACCTGGTGATGATGTTTGTGTGGATGGTAAGCCAGTGGCAGCAAAAGAGAAGCCGATTTATATCGCTCTCAATAAACCAACAGGCATCACCTGTACAACTGAGAGAGACGTCCCTGGAAACATCGTTGATTTCATCGGCCACCAAAAACGTATCTTTCCGATCGGCCGCTTAGACAAACCCTCTGATGGTCTGATCTTTTTGACCAACGATGGCGACATCGTGAACAAAATCCTTCGCGCAGGCAACAGCCACGAAAAAGAGTACGTCGTACGCGTGGACAAGCCAATTACAGGCGAGTTTCTCAAACAGATGTCAAGTGGCGTTAAGATTCTCGACACAGTCACCCTACCTTGTAAGGTAACGAAAGAAACTAAATTCTCTTTCCGTATTGTGCTCACTCAAGGACTTAACCGTCAGATCCGTCGCATGTGTGAAGCGCTGGGCTATGAAGTATTCAAGCTGCGTCGCGTACGCATCATGAATATCTCTCTTGATGGTATTCCCAATGGGAAATGGCGTTATCTAAGTGACGAAGAAGTGGCAGAGATCCTAGCAATGTGTGAAGGCTCGGTAGGTACAGAAGAAGCATCAAAAACAGACTCTAGAGGTCGCAACATTCGTAAAGCGACCGACGCGAAGCTGTTTGATAGCCGTGAAGAAAACCAAGATTCTACTGCTCGTCGTAACCAGAAGACACGAACTTTCCGCGGTAACAATGCTGATGAATTCCGTCATGCACCAAACTCGAAAAAAGGTCAACAAAAGCGTCGTCAGCGTGATGATGAAGGCGGACGTCCAGCTAAAGAACATTACAAAGCGAAATCACAAGGTGAACGCAGCAGACCGCAAGGCGAGCATGGTAAATCGCACCGTAAACCAGATGCATCGAGCAATACGCATTCAGCAAACAAGCCTCAATCACCGAGTAAGCCTAAGCAGCATTACATGAACCCAAATGCCGCGAAACCAAGCAAACCAGCTAAACGCACTGGTGGTACATTGAGTCTGAAGAAGTAACGCTTCACTGACAGGCAAGATCAAAAAAGGACGCTCATGAGCGTCCTTTTTATTTGTCATGAGTTTACAAACAAAGAGGTGCAAACTGACCACGAGTTAAGCTCAGCAAATCTCTCGGGGCTAACTCAATTTCTAAACCACGTTTACCAGCACTCACACAGATTGTGTCTTGCTCTGCTGCGCTTTCGTGCAAAAAAGTAGGTAAGGCTTTCTTCTGCCCTAGTGGGCTAATTCCACCAACGACATAACCTGTGGTCTTTTGGGCGATTTCCGGATCAGCCATATCGGCCTTTTTGCCCTTCGCTGCTTTCGCCGCCAGTTTTAGGTTCAGCTTTTGATCAACAGGGATAATCGCAACCGCAAGGTTCTTTGGCTCCCCGTTCAAGCAGAACAGCAAGGTTTTAAATACTGTTTTCGGATCCTGCCCCAGTACTTCAGCAGCCTCCAAGCCATAACTATCGGCTCTAGGGTCATGCTCATACTGATGAATCGTGTGTGGAATTTTTTTCTTTTTCGCAAGATTAATGGCCGGAGTCATCAAGATTCTCCTCATAAAAACAAAAAGCGCAGATTGAATTGGATCTGCGCTTTTAGTTAATGATATCAGCGGGTTTGAGTCAATCGCTTTTTCTCTGTTGGGTTACTGATCAATCGCCGTATCAACTAAATACGTGATTTCACCTGAAGGGGCATACTCATTAACATCAATAGGGCTATGTGTTTCTAAATAATCCTTCAAAACTTCAGCATCGGTAAAACCTGTATTTACATACCCTGGATGATCGTCGATTTTAGGGTAACCATCTCCACCAGCAGCATTGTAGCTTGGTACGGTAAAGCGGTAATTACCATCTAAGCGAAGTTGCTTATTACCAATAAACACATTGGTTACCTCACCATTATTGATACTCATCGCAATGCCGGCAAACTGTGCATAAGCACCAGAGTCAACAGGCTTAGTTGCAACGACATTTAGATAATCTAATACCTCTTTACCCGTCATATCAACGTAAGAAACCATATTGCCAAATGGCTGAACAGTGAGCACGTCTTTATAAGTAATATCACCCGCAGCAATCGAATCTCGAACACCACCAGAATTCATTACAGCAAAATCTGCTTTCGCACGTTCCATGTGAGCCGTTGCAATTAATCGACCTAAGTTTGTTTGCTGGTAACGAACCACATTGCGGTCACCCTCAAGCTTACCGTTAGATTCTGCAATCTTCACGTTTAGTTTGCCCTGACCTTTTTCTTGATAAGGACGAAGAAACTCAAGCATCATTTCGTCTTGTTTAATCTCATCTTGGATCAAGACTCGTTGCGACTGACCATCAACTTTAACTTTCTTTTTCAAGTTTACAGGGATTAGATCGTAGCTCACCATCGAGAGTTCGCCATTACGAAACTCGTAATCGGCGCGTCCCACATATTTCCCCCACTCATGTGCCTGAACAATAAAGGTACC
This sequence comes from Vibrio sp. 397, assembly GCF_033339395.1. NCBI lineage: Bacteria > Pseudomonadati > Pseudomonadota > Gammaproteobacteria > Vibrionales > Vibrionaceae > Vibrio > Vibrio sp. 397. Next base: position 17,213 of record NZ_JAWOUN010000033.1, read on the forward strand.
ATTTTGTTTATCGGGCTGACATTCATCACCTGGTTTAAAGTTCTTTTTGATAACGTTTGGACCTTCCATGCACACAGGTTCTTGTGAGTGTCCTCCAACGATCATGTCGAGATCGCCGTCATTCAAATAACGAGCTAACGCCACATCGCCAGGAGCATTGATGCCTCTATTACCATTTTCATAGTGTCCCATATGCGTGACAGCAAAAATCAGATCTGGATACTCTGTTTCTTTCAGTTCTGCAATCAGCTTCTTGGCTTCTTCTTTTGGGTCACGGAAGTCAATTTGTTCAATGAATTCAGGGTTGCCAAGTTTCGCTGTGTCTTCGGTTGTAAGGCCAATGACCGCAATTTTAATGCCCTGCTTTTTAAACATCGCGTATGGTTGGAATAAACGCTTGCCAGTATTTTTATCGTAAATATTGGCAGACAACATCGGAAAGTTTGCCCACTCTTGCTGCTTGAATAGCACGTCCAATGGATTATCAAACTCATGATTACCTAGAGCCATCGCATCGTAACCAATTTTGCTCATGCCTTTAAAATCCGGCTCGGCATCTTGTAAATCAGACTCAGGTACTCCTGTGTTGATGTCACCACCAGAAAGCAGTAACACGCTGCCCCCCTCAGCCTGTATTTCTTCTCGCAAATCATCGATTAACGTTTTACGCGCCGCCATGCCATATTCACCGTATCGATTTTGCCAAAAGCGACCATGATGATCGTTAGTGTGCAACACGGTCAATTTATAGGTTGTATCGGCATTCCATTCTGGTGCAGGTTGCGTAGCACACCCTGCTAACGAGGCCAAGATAGCGGCACTCAAAACAGTTTTGATCATCAGACGCTGATTCATTTATTTACCTTTTTCTTATTGGGATTACTGATGCACATTTTAAGCATTGGATCTATTTGAAAACCACGTGCACCCTAACACATTGATTTAATAATTATGATGCATTGTTTAGCAATAACAAATTCATCAGTAACAAGTTTGAGAATTTACAGTTTTTCAGATAAAAAAATAGCCAACACTCGGTTGGCTATAGTATTTGTTACCACCAGTCATCTGGCGTTTACTTAATATCGATATCTGCAAAGCTCTTGATCAGATCATCAAGCGATTTCATTTGTGCTAAGAATGGCTCTAACTTGTCTAGAGGCAGTGCAGATGGGCCATCACAACGCGCTTGGTCTGGGTTTGGGTGCGCTTCGATAAATAGACCTGCGATGCCTGTCGCTAGACCCGCTTTTGCAAGTTCAACTGTCTGCTCACGACGGCCGCCAGATGCTGCGCCTGATGGGTCACGCATTTGTAGTGAGTGCGTTACGTCAAAGATGATTGGGCTACCTTTCGAAGCATTTTTCATCACACCAAAACCAAGCATATCAACCACTAAGTTGTCGTAGCCGTGGCAAGAACCGCGCTCACATAGGATGATCTTGTCGTTACCGCATTCTGCGAACTTCTCAACGATGTTACCCACTTGACCTGGGCTCATAAATTGAGGTTTCTTCACGTTGATAACCGCACCTGTTTTGGCCATAGCTTCAACAAGGTCAGTTTGACGAGCTAGGAATGCAGGAAGCTGAATAACGTCTACCACGTCAGCGACAGGTTGAGCTTGCGCTTCAGTGTGAACGTCCGTGATGATCTTTACACCAAAAGTGTCTTTCAGCTCCTGAAAGATTTTCATACCTTCTTCCAGACCTGGACCACGGTATGAATGAACAGAACTGCGGTTTGCTTTGTCAAACGACGCCTTAAATACGTAAGGAATACCAAGTTTTTCCGTTACTTTTACGTAGTGCTCACAGATCTGCATCGCAAGATCACGAGACTCAAGAACGTTCATACCTGCAAATAGGGTGAATGGCTTGTCGTTAGCAACCTGAATGTCGCCGATATTAACGATTTTCTGTTCCATTTTAATTCTCTTTTTCTGTCCACGATACGCCACAGTTCGGCACATCGATAAAATTAGTGAAGTGTGACGTGCGTTTCACTCATCACATTAACTTGTGATTTTAGTAGCTCGGAAGCCGGATCGTCAGGGCATTGGTCAATAAAGTACTGAAAATCTGATACCGCTACTTGAGGGCACTCTAGCTGTTGGAAAATAAAACCACGGTCACGAATTTCGTATGGGTCATCTGGCACAAACGTTAGAGCAAGATTCGTACAACGTAATGCCAGCGTATAATGCTCTTCACGCAACATCGCACTTTTAATCAATGCCAACCAGCGACCAATAATTGTTGGGTTGTCAGCTTCCTCAAAATGTTCAGGCTTTAGCTGAGCTAGCGGTCCTTCCTGGCCAATAAGCCAAGCTTGAAGAATCCTTTCACCTACATACTCACCATTAAATGGGTTGATGTAGTCTGGCTTCTTATGCATCCAGTCGACTTTTAACAGGAACTGAGTAGGGAAAGTAACTCCCTTAAGCGGGAAACCCAGCTTTTTGCCTAGGTATAACAAAATCGAACCTAAGCTCACAGGAATACCTTTTCTGCGCTCCAAAACTTTATCGATGAAGCTGTTGTCCGAAATAAAGTATTCCTGCTCGTCGCCTTTGAACCCCCACTCGTGGAAAAACAGTCGTAGGAATGCATCAAATCGTTGCTCTTCATCGGTTTCATGAACAAGCGTGGCTTCTGCATCTTTGTAAAGACGCTCTAACTCTTGTTTCGCCCAATGTACTTTGGTTTCTGGGTTAATCGCTTTGTTTAGCTCAAGCGCACCTTCCACCAACGGTATATTGTCAAAATCTTCGTCAAAAAACTCTAACATGACGTCTTATCCAAATAACGTAGGGCTCTTAGACACAGCAATGTTTGCAGCCATGACCAACCAACCTAATGCGCCGAAAAAGCCAAATATCTTCAGTAGGTTGTTTTTCGCAAGTTTCAATGAGAAGAATCCAAGCGCAATGTACGCCAGTACGCAGGTGATTTTGTTTGTTAACCACGGTGCGGCATCGGTAAACGGGATGAAACCCGTAATGAAAATAAGCGCAATACCTGACACTAGCAATGCAGTATCAACGATGTGGGGAAACACTTTCAAAAAGCGATTATTTCGCTTCGGTGAGTTCATCATCATTAACACGAATCGGATCGATAGTAGCGTCGCGCTGAGAGCGATCGTCACTAAGTGTATGTGTTTTAGAGCTACGTACATTTTTCTTCTCTTTTTAGTTAGTGTTTGCTGACTTCCATGATTAACTGGCCAGACACCCAAGCGTTACTCGATCGTTACCGCCATAATCTTTTTCCGTAGCGACCTGTTGGTAACCAAAGCCACGCATTATCTCACGCACCGCCTCACCTTGATCATAACCATGTTCAAATGCCAGCCAGCCGCCCACTTCAAGATACTGACGAGCAAGATCCGAGATATGACGAATATCAGCTAAGCCATTCTCTTTAGCAACTAATGCAGATTTTGGCTCAAAGCGCACATCACCTTGGGATAAATGTGGATCTTTTTCATCAATATATGGCGGGTTGGAGACAATTAAAGCAAACTTCGTACCTTCTGTAATAGGCTCAAACCAACTGCCTTGAGCAAAGGTCACATTTTTGATGTTTAGCTGCTCAGCATTGTACTCTGCAAGTGCTTTCGCTTCTTGCTTAAGGTCTACGCCCATCACTTGACGCTTTGGCATTTCAGATGCAAGCGCGATGGCGATAGCTCCCGTCCCCGTTCCAAGATCTAAAATAGGCCCAGTTTGCTCGTAGGTCTTATCGAGTGCAACTTCGACCAAACGTTCTGTATCCGGTCTAGGTATCAGGGTAGAAGGAGAAACTTTAAACGGTAAAGACCAAAACTCTCGCTCACCAATAATATAAGCGACGGGTTCACCAGTTAAACGTCGTTCAAGTAGAGCATCAAACTGAGATTTTTGCTCTGCTTCTAACGCTTTTTCTGGCCAGGTCAGCAGGTAAGTTCGTGGTTTGCCAAGGACATGGCAAAGGAGTACAGCTGCATCGAGAGAAGGCGACTCTTTGCCGCCTTCTGCCAGTTTCGCCGTCGCACTTTTCAGTGCTTGCTCAATCGATTGAACTTGGCTCATCGATTAGCCGTTCTCTGCGAGCGCCGCAAGTTGGTCTGCTTGGTGCTCTTGAATCACAGGATCAATCAAGCTTTGCAGGTCACCTTCCATCACTTCGTTCAAACGATAGATGGTTAGGTTGATACGGTGATCAGACACACGACCTTGTGGGTAGTTGTAGGTACGAATACGGTCACTACGGTCACCAGAACCTAGAAGGTTACGACGTGTATCAGACACTTCTGCGGCACGACGCTCTTCTTCCGCTTGAACGATACGAGCAGCAAGAACCGCCATTGCTTTCGCTTTGTTCTTGTGCTGTGAACGCTCATCCTGACACTCTACTACCGTACCCGTTGGTAAGTGGGTAATACGGATTGCAGAATCCGTGGTGTTAACGTGCTGACCACCCGCGCCAGATGCACGGAACGTATCGATTTTCAGGTCTGCTGCTTTGATTTCTGGCAGATCCGCTTCAGGGATTTCCGCCATTACTGCTACTGTACAAGCAGAAGTATGCACACGACCTTGAGACTCTGTTGCTGGAACACGCTGTACACGGTGACCGCCTGACTCAAATTTCAACACGCCGTACGCACCATCGCCGCTCACTTTTGCGATCATCTCTTTGTAACCACCGTGCTCAGCCTCGTTTGAAGACATGACTTCGATGCGCCAGCCACGCTTTTCTGCGTACTTGCTGTACATACGGAATAGATCACCCGCGAAGATACCCGCTTCGTCGCCACCCGCACCTGCACGAATTTCTAGGAAACAGTTACGATCATCGTTCGGATCTTTTGGCAGAAGAAGAATCTGTAACTCATCAGTAAGACGCTCAATCGTCGCTTTCGCTTCTTTGATTTCTTCTTGCGCCATTTCACGCATTTCTTCGTCGTCTTCGTTTGCCATCTCTTCAGCGGCGACAAGATCTTCTTGTGCTTGTTGATAAGCTTGGAAGCACTTGGTTACTTCTTCTAGCTGAGAGTACTCTCTTGATAGAGCACGGAATTTGTCCTGATTTCCAATTACATCAGGATCACCAAGAAGATGTTGAACTTCTTCGTAACGTTCTACTAGCGTTTCTAGCTTAGTCAGAATAGAGGCTTTCATAGTGTCGTTTTCTTAATAAAAAGCGTGAGTTATAGATCATCCAAGCCAAGTGTTTGGCGGATAATCGTTAATTTTGCTGGTTCGCCTTGCTCAGCTGCACTTTGCAATGCGCGAGTTGGAGCGTGAATCAGTTTGTTGGTGAGTTTATTACTCAGCTCGCGCAGCACTTTCTCCGGATCTGCGCCTGCCGCTAAAGATTGCAAACTTTTGCTCAGTAACTCTTCACGAATTTCGTTGGCTGATTTGCGATAGTCGCGAATACTATCGACGGCTTGCAGTGAACGCAACCATGTCATAAACGCAGCGCTTTCTTCACTAACAATCGCTTCAGCTTGAATCGCTTCGACTTTACGCTGCTCAATGTTGCTGTCGATGATAGATTGCAAGTCATCAACAGAATACAGATATGCGTCGTTCAGTTCACCGACTTCCGACTCTACATCTCGCGGCACCGCAATATCGACTAACAAGATAGGTTGATGTCGGCGCTGCTTTAGAGCCGTTTCGACCATACCTTTGCCAATAATAGGCAATGGGCTCGCCGTTGAGCTAATCACAATGTCCGCTTTCGCCAAATGTTCAGGAATTTCGTTCAAACTGATCACTTCTGCGCCAAATTGGTCCGCTAAGCCTTGCGCGCGCTCTTTAGTGCGGTTCGCGACAATCATTTTTGTGCAACCGTTGGACGCTAAATGCTTCGCGACCAATTCAATCGTCTCACCCGCACCAACTAAAAGCACGGTTGAATCTGATAACGACTCAAAAATATGTTTTGCCAGTGTACATGCCGCATAAGCCACGGACACGGCATTACCACCAATATCTGTCTCTGTTCTTACCCGTTTGGCGACTGAGAACGTCTTTTGAAACAGTTTATCAATCGAGGCATCGACAGCTTGATGATCTCGCGAGTCAGAAAATGCTTGCTTTACCTGCCCCAAAATTTGAGGCTCACCCAACACCAGAGAGTCAAGACCGCACGATACGCGCATCAAATGCTTTATTGCAGCTTGTTCTTCATGAACATACAAACTCGGCATTAAATCTTCGCGGCTCACTTGATGAAATTGAGCAAGCCAATCGATCAACTTGTTTCGCGCTCCTTGCTTAACATCGCAGTACAACTCAGTTCGGTTACAGGTTGAAACAATCACACTGCCGTTAACCGCTTCGTGCTCTCTAAGTTGCTCGAGTGCAGGGCCGAGTTTATCCGGACCAAACGCCACCTTCTCTCGCAAGTCGACAGACGCTGTATTGTGATTAATTCCAATAGCAAGCAAGGACATCTAACGTGGTATCTCTGGGATAGGTTATAAAATAGGTCCAGAATTTTACTGTAAGCACGCATTTATTGAAAGGGTAAGCCGGATTTGTTTTCCTAAGTGCGACTTTTCAATGCTATAGTTGTGAGCGATTCCCGATGAAACTGATTAATAAGCCATCAAACATGACGTTACGCTCCTTTATTCTTTTTTTCTTGTCGAGCTTACTGCTCGCTGGTTGTTCGTCCGTTCCTGAAAGTGTTACCAGCGTTGAATGGCAAGCTCATGAGCAGCGACTCGAAACCATCCAAGATTTTCAAGCAACGGGGAAACTTGGTTATATTGGCCCAGACCAAAGACAAAATTTAAACTTCTACTGGAAACATTCTTCAGCACTAAGCCAGTTGCGTTTAACAACGATTCTCGGACAAACGGCATTAAAGCTCACCATCACCCCACAAGGCGCCACAGTAGAAACTTACGATGATCAGGTCCTTTCTTCTCGCAGTGCTAATCAGCTGATTTACCGTCTTACAGGGTTGATGATGCCCGTCGATCACATGCCTGACTGGCTATTAGGTCTACCGACCGATGCCGACAAATTCCAACTGTCTCCAACCAATACACTGCAAGCGTTAAACAAACAAATTGGTTTAAATGATTGGAGTATCGCTTATCAACGATATGGCGACGTTCAATGGCATGAACAGTCTCTCCCTCTGCCAAATAAGCTGAAACTCACCACAGCTGATGTCAAAATAAATCTAGTGATCACAAAATGGAACATCACCCAATGATTGAACTTTCAACACGCTGGCCATCACCAGCGAAATTGAATCTCTTTCTATATATCAACGGCCGTACAGAGAATGGCTACCACGAGTTACAAACCTTATTCCAATTCGTCGATCACGGCGATGAGCTCACCATTCAAGCGAACCATTCTGGTGATATTACGATTTCTCCAGAGATAGAAGGTGTGCCTCTTCAAGACAATTTAATTTGGAAAGCAGCAACCGCGCTTCAAGCTTACTCAAACTGCCCTTTTGGCGCGCATATTGAGCTACAGAAAGTGCTGCCTATGGGTGGAGGCATTGGTGGGGGCTCATCGAATGCAGCTACAGCATTAGTGGCACTGAATTACTTATGGCAACTGAATCTAACTGACGACGAACTGGCTGAAATAGGTTTAAAACTAGGCGCAGACGTGCCCGTATTTGTGCGCGGATTTGCAGCTTTTGCTGAAGGTGTTGGTGAAAAACTCTCTCCTGCTTATCCCGAAGAAAAGTGGTATTTAGTCGTCAGACCCAATGTATCTATAGCAACCGTCGACGTTTTTTGTCATCCAGATCTAACGCGAAACACCCCAAAACGAGATCTAGAAACACTTTTAAATACGCCAAGCGTAAACGATTGCGAAAAAATTGTACGAATGCTCTACCCAGAGGTTGATAAGCAACTTTCTTGGCTGCTACAATACGCGCCGTCAAGATTGACGGGGACAGGATCTTGCGTTTTTGCTGAATTTTCGAGCAAATCTGAAGCAGAAACTATCCTTGCACAACTCTCTGATAAAGTCTCGGCATTTATCGCTCAAGGGCGCAATATTTCGCCATTAAAAGAGACTTTGGCTGAATACCAATCAGCCTCACACCGACCTATTTAAACTGGACGCAAACCCGAGGTTTCCACCGTGCCTGATATGAAGCTATTTGCTGGTAACGCAACACCTGAACTAGCCCAACGTATTGCTGATCGTCTTTACATCTCTCTTGGTGATGCATCTGTTTCTCGCTTTTCTGATGGCGAAGTTGCAGTTCAAATCAATGAGAATGTTCGTGGTAGCGATGTTTTCATCATTCAATCCACTTGTGCACCGACTAACGACAACCTAATGGAATTGGTTGTTATGATTGATGCAATGCGCCGTGCTTCAGCAGGCCGTATCACTGCAGTTATCCCTTACTTCGGCTACGCTCGCCAAGACCGTCGTGTACGTTCTGCGCGTGTGCCAATTACTGCAAAAGTTGTTGCTGATTTCCTATCTAACGTTGGTGTTGACCGCGTTCTAACTATCGACCTACACGCAGAGCAAATTCAAGGCTTCTTCGATGTACCTGTAGACAACATCTTCGGCACGCCAGTGCTACTTGAAGATATGCAGGCTCGCGGTCTAGATAACCCTGTAGTGGTATCTCCTGACCTAGGTGGCGTTGTTCGTGCTCGTGCAACAGCAAAAGCACTAGGCGACATCGACATCGCAATCGTAGATAAGCGTCGTCCACGTGCAAACGTTTCTGAAGTAATGAACCTAATCGGTGATGTTGAAGGTCGTGACTGTGTGATCGTTGATGACATGATCGACACAGGTGGCACACTATGTAAAGCAGCTGAAGCACTAAAAGAGCGCGGTGCTAAGCGTGTATTCGCTTACGCTACTCACGCAGTATTCTCAGGCAACGCTGCGGATAACATCAAGAACTCAGTTCTTGACCAAGTTATCGTAACTGACTCTATCTCTCTGTCTAAAGAGATGGCTGCAACAGGTAAAGTGACAACACTAAGCCTATCTCGCATGCTGGCTGAAGCGATTCGTCGTATCAGCAACGAAGAGTCAATCTCTGCAATGTTCAACTAATACGAACATTTCAGTTACACTGATTTCAAAAGCACCCCTCTTTGGGGTGTTTTTTTATTTGTACTGATAACTAGAAAATCCCTTGGTCGCCCACCGCGAGTTTTCTGTGCTATCATACTGCGCTTTTTGAGATTCCAGAGAGATCCTAACCTTGAGTCAACAAATCAAACTTCTTGTTGGTCTTGCTAATCCAGGACCAGAATACGCCAGAACTCGTCACAATGCGGGCGCTTGGGTTGTAGAAGAATTAGCACGCGTTCACAACGTTACACTGAAGAACGAACCAAAGTTTTTTGGTCTAACAGGACGCATTATGGTCAATGGCCAGGATCTCCGTTTGCTTATCCCAACCACCTTCATGAATCTATCAGGTAAATCGATCGCAGCGCTTGCGAAATTTTATCAAATTAAACCTGAAGAGATCATGGTTGCTCATGACGAGCTAGACTTACCGCCAGGTGTCGCTAAGTTTAAAAAAGGTGGGGGTCACGGTGGACACAACGGTCTGCGTGACACCATTAGCAAACTGGGCAATAACAAAGATTTTTATCGTCTTCGTATTGGCATTGGTCATCCGGGACACAAAGATAAAGTGGCGGGTTTTGTATTAGGTAAAGCGCCAGCTAAAGAGCAAGAGCTTTTAGATGCAGCAGCTGACGAGGCTGTTCGTTGTCTAGATATCCTGATTAAGGATGGCCTATCTAAAGCACAAAATCGCCTCCACACGTTCAAAGCTGAATAAGGTTACTATCATGGGTTTTAAATGTGGCATCGTTGGTCTACCTAACGTAGGTAAATCAACTCTGTTCAACGCACTAACTAAAGCGGGTATCGAAGCAGCAAACTTCCCGTTCTGTACCATTGAACCAAACACTGGTGTGGTTCCTGTGCCAGATCTACGTCTAGACGCACTAGCTAAGATCGTTAACCCACAGAGAGTTCTTCCAACGACGATGGAGTTCGTGGACATCGCTGGTCTTGTTGCTGGTGCATCACGTGGTGAAGGTTTAGGTAACAAATTCCTAGCTAACATCCGTGAAACAGACGCGATTGGCCACGTTGTACGTTGTTTTGAAAACGAAAACATTGTTCATGTTTCAGGTAAAGTTTCACCTATTGAAGATATCGAAGTGATCAACCTTGAACTTGCAATGGCTGACCTAGATTCTTGTGAGCGAGCGATTCAACGTAACGCGAAGAAGGCAAAAGGCGGCGATAAAGACGCAAAATTTGAACTAACCGTACTAGAAAAACTGTTACCAGTACTAACTGAAGGCGGCATGGCACGCACGGTTGAGCTATCTAAAGAAGAGTTAGCAGCAATCGGCTATCTAAACTTCCTAACACTGAAGCCAACTATGTACATTGCAAACGTAAACGAAGATGGCTTCGAAAATAATCCATATCTAGATGCGGTTCGTGAGTTCGCAGAAAAAGAAAACAATGTCGTTGTACCTGTATGTGCGGCTATCGAATCTGAACTATCTGAACTGGAAGATGAAGATCGCGAAGAATTCCTAGCAGATATGGGGATCGAAGAGCCGGGCCTAAACCGTGTAATTCGCTCTGGTTACGAACTACTGACTCTACACACCTACTTCACAGCAGGTGTTAAAGAAGTACGTGCTTGGACAATCCCTGTTGGTGCAACTGCACCTCAGGCGGCAGGTAAGATCCACACTGACTTCGAGAAAGGCTTTATTCGTGCAGAAGTAGTCGGTTACGACGATTTCATCCAATTCAATGGTGAAAATGGCGCAAAAGACGCAGGTAAATGGCGTCTAGAAGGTAAAGACTACATCGTAAAAGATGGTGATGTTGTACACTTCCGCTTCAATGTTTAATTAAATGAATGAATTCTAAACACTTCATTTACACTAAAAGCCAGCTGCTAAGCTGGCTTTTTTAATACCTTAAGTAAATGAGCAAAAATAAATTACCTAACTGCAAGCTAATTTATTTCCAGTTTTAGATCATAAACACGCCTCTTTGTTTAAAAAGGAAGCGAACGAGGTTTTTTCCGAAATTTATTAAAAAAAACTGTTGACGGATCTCACTCAACTTCGCATAATGCGCGCCGTTCCCAACGACAAGGCAACAAAGCGTTGAGAACAAAAAATACGGTTTTGGCTACGTAGCTCAGCTGGTTAGAGCACATCACTCATAATGATGGGGTCACAGGTTCGAATCCCGTCGTAGCCACCATTCCTAAATGTTCTTTTTATCAGAGCAGTTAGGAATAGATGCGGAAGTGGCGGAATTGGTAGACGCACCAGATTTAGGTTCTGGCGCCGCAAGGTGTGAGAGTTCAAGTCTCTCCT
>NZ_JAWOUN010000034.1:0-22081 GCF_033339395.1 Vibrio sp. 397
ATTGGCGCTGGACTAAACAAAGGCCCCCTTTTAGGGGGCTCACACAAAGCCACCTTCTTTAGAAGGTGGTAATTTACATCTTCAATTTAGATAACGAGAAACTTTCTCTCATATTGGTGAATGAAGAGATGGTTTCACCTGTAATTTACCTCAATATGGATAAGATTTTTTAATCCAAATATCGTTGGTATGAATAAAAAATGAGCGATTACATATCAAATATCTGATTGATTTTTATCCATGTTCCTTAAAGTTCCATTTTATTTGTCTCATTTTTAAGAAAAATCTTTGCTTTAGCTATGTTGTTCCAAAAATTAAAGCAAACGTTTGCGTCGTGGTTGCGTGGGGATTTTTTTGCTTAAGATCACATGTTGTCGAGATTTTTGATGACAATAAATTGACAGAATTGGGATTTTTCTCGCGATTTCTTAGCGTTATAGTTCATCCCGTCAGCGATACCGAGATGGCGATATGTATCTCTGAACAGGAAATGTACGTAAGTTGCTTCCATAAAAAAAATGCATGTGCATAAAAAGAAGCTGACTAAGTATCTCACTCAAGGAATGAATAAAAAGAATTGAAATACAACGTCAGTCAGACGGCGCATTTCGGCATCTAACAAAAGAACTTCTTTAGAGGAATCAATAATGAAAAAATTAGCAGCGGTAATTTCAGCGTCTCTACTTATGGCTTCAGCAGCACAAGCAGAAGTATACGTTGGTGGTAAGATGGGTAAGTCATGGATGGAAGACGCGTGTGTAGCGGGCCAGGCTTGTGACAAAGACGATTCTACTCTTGGCGCTTTTGTTGGTTACGAAATGAATAAATACTTCGCAGTAGAAGCGGGTTTCGACAACATCGGTGATTTTAACCAAACTTCTTTCGGTGGCCACGTAGAAGCAATCACTCTTGCTCCTAAATTTAGCCTACCAATCACTGAAGACATCGCACTTTACGGTAAAGTGGGTGGCGCTTACGTAATGTTTGATGGCAAAGATGATTACTCTTACCTAGGCGCAGCTGGTCTTGAATTCAACCTAAGCCAAAACGTAACAGCTCGTGCGGAATACCAAACACTGACTGACATCAGCAACGATGTAACTCGTGCGACAGGTAACACTGCAACACTAGGTGTTTCTTTCAAATTCGGCGGCAACGATGAGCCAGTAATCGTAGAAGAGCCAGTTGTTGTTGAAGAAGTGGTTGTAGAAGAAGTGGTAGAAGAGCCAGTTGTAGTTACGAAAACATTCGAAACTCAAACAATTGGCACAGGTAGCTTCGATCTAAACAGCACAACTCTAAAACCAGAGAGCGCTGCAAAACTTGATAACCTAGTTGCTTTCCTAAACGAGCACCCACAAGCGAACGTTGAAGTTGTAGGTTACACAGATACGTCTGGTCCAGCAGCTTACAACCTAAAGGTTTCTGAAAAACGTGCTGAGTCTGTTGCTAACGCACTCGTTGAAAAAGGTATTGATTCATCACGTATCCAAGCTCGTGGCGAAGGTGAAAACAACCCAATCGCTTCAAACGACACTCGTGAAGGTCGTCAACAAAACCGTCGCGTAGAAGTCGTTGTTCCAGAATTTGAATACCAAGTTCAGCAATAAGCTCCTATTCGACCGTAGTATAGAAGACTGAAGCTGAAAGCCCCAAAGAGTTCGCTCTTTGGGGCTTTTTATTTCTCTTTAAAAACTGACTGAAATGTTCAAAGTGGCTAGGTATTACTTAAGATCAATGCTGTTTAAACGCCCCATGAATGTCAGGATCTCCAAGTTATCTTTATGTGCTTCTAACAACGCTTTTTTGGTTTGCATGTAGGCGGCAAGTTTGCCGTACTTACTAATAGAGCGAACCACCGTTTTATATTTATACTCACCGTCATCATTGAACTCTCGCCACTTGGCGATGTAACACGTATCTCGGTTGTCAGGGTTTTCAAGAGTAGGGTTAGGCTTGTGAACGATTTTAGGCTCAACGCTATGTGGAAGCCTAGTCATTAGGTAAGGGTCTTTCAAAAGACGTCGCCAGAATTTGCCCCACATTTGCCGGCCTAACTCGTTTCTCAGCTTAATGGCTTTTTGTAAGCCTTTCTTTTCTCCAATACGAACAAATCCTACCGAGCGGTGTAGTACCGTATCCTCGGGGGTATGGATATGTATCTTAAAGGCTGTCTTGCCTTTAGAAATAAAGCGGTGTCCAGTGTTAGTTATTAAATTGCTCTTAGACATAGTGCTAACTAATAATTTTATTAATAGCTAAAAGGGTAAGCAAAACTCATAGATAATTAAAGTAATAAAATACAAAACTGTAAATAGGGCTTGTTGAAATGATTTCAAGGGGAAGAAGTCAGATCAGTAGAAGGCTTTATCCCGTAACCGAAACACCCGATCCGATCATATTGATTACTGGGAAGATTACCTAACACGATGTACTAGGGGGAGCAGTGCGAGGCTTGAAATTGAAGATACAAAAAAGCCTTAGCTCAAGTGGGAGCTAAGGCTATGATATGGCGCCCCCAGTAGGATTCGAACCTACGACCTGTCCCTTAGGAGGGGACTGCGCTATCCAGCTGTGCCATGGGGGCGTAATACCAATAGTTGCAGTTCATTGCACTGTTTTACTGAGTTCAAATCTAGCAATCTACCAGATCTGTATCAGCATCACGTTGAACGATTCGCTACGGTCATTGGTATAATCAAATAAGATGCGCTGCCTATGATATTCAAAAGTGAGCATATCTCAAGACTTAATGTTTGCTTTTATAGGATCTTGTTCATTACGTCGCCAATTTGAACGCTAGATGCTAAATTTGGCTGATCAATCGTCAGTTCCGCTTCGTGTTCGTATATGCGTGATACCGTTAATGTAATTTCGCTTTGCGAGACTTTGTTTCTTGGCAATCCATTTTGGTCGATAAACGACGCGGTGTGCCAAAGCTGCAATTTGTCTCCCTCTTTTACGCCGTGCATACGGCCGAGATCCATCGTTACGGTATTACCGAAGACTGCCACAACCTCTGGCAATGTAATTTTGCAAGACAGCTCCGACTCCAGATCCAACATAATATTGCGACTAACGCGAAGCATCATCTCGCCATAGGTCGATGCCCAAAAACGTGCACTACGAGTGTCCACTTGACTCGTCTTAGCAAATGGCCAACGCGCGACCTCACGGTAGGCTTTGTTGAAGATTTCATGGCCAGTTTTACCATCAAATACTTTCATTTCTAACGCAAACTGACGATTGATGATGTCATCTTGCAATAGTTGAGATTCGACCGTTGCAGTGAGATCGGTTATGACCCCTCCAATGATGTATTGTGCGCCATTGTCTTGTGCGATCATTTGAGTGCGAGCAGGATAGTTGCTGCTTATTGAGTAGTCCGTTGTACCAACAGACACAAAGCTGCGTGAGGTTTGATCAAGTTGACGGTTCACTACGTGGCTAAAATCGTCACCAACTTGATAAATTTGTCCCATCACTGCTTGTTGTGGTGATGCGACCTCAATATTGCCGACCAGCATTGTCTTTTTGTATTGATCGGTGTGGCAACCCGTTGCCGATGGATAAATATCAACGCGGATTTTTACCTCGACTTTACCGCGACGTTTGCGTTCAGACTCGACCAAAATGTAACGGACTTCATGATTGGTAAACTGGTATTCGTTGCGGCTTTCTTCTAATAGCGGCATCAAGTTGCTAATACTGCCAATATCTGCGCCCGAAAAATTGACGGCTTTGAACAGCGCGTCTTCCAACGCATGGAGCCTTGCCGTCTCTTCTGAAGAAACGATGGTGGCAACGCCTGTGACTTCATACCAAGATGCCATGACCTTAAAAGGCACAAGCATCACTAAAGTGATTGAAAACAGACTGTTTAATATTTTTTTCATTGGTTACAACCGTTCGGGTATAAATATTGCTTTAACAAATTCAGTGAAGTTTGGTGGGTTTTCTTCGTTAGGCAAACAAAGAAAAGCAAAGACTGTTCCAATATTCACTTTCTTGGAAAGGAATTAATAAAGAACGGTATCACCTAAGATTATCTGGAGAATCAAACCATGAAAAAGTGGCTTGTCGCCGCATCGATGATGACGCTTCTGACATCGTGCGCGTACTCACCGATTTACAATGGTAAAGAACCGTACTCGGGAAGCCAGTTCATGCTGATGGATAGTCCGCGTCATACGATGGACTTTTTCATTGAGAGCATGACAGAAGACCTGATGGTTTCTAATGTGGCAGTATCAGCGCGGACACCGATTGCGATTACCTCGTTTGTTGATCTACAAAATATGGATGCAACAAACTGGTTAGGTAACTCGGTCTCTGAAGGTTTTATCCATCAGTTTCAGCGCCGAGGGTTTAAAGTGGTTGATTTCAAAACTACGGGCTCTATTCAAGTGACGCAGCAGGGCGATTTTGCTTTAAGTCGTGATTGGCAAGATTTAGCTCAAGAGCAGCAAATTCAGTATGTACTGACCGGAACAATGCTGCGCCAAGAGGGCGGAGTGCTTGTCAATGCACGCGTGGTTGGCATGCAAAGCCGTGTAGTTGTAGCGACAGCGCAAGGTTTCCTTCCGGCTGACCGTATTGGGCGTGACTTAGATACGTTAAATAGCATCCGCACACAAGATGGTGTGTTGATTCGTTCTGACCCTACCATTCGTCAGCCGTACACTGTGATTCTCCGTCCATAGGATAGAAGCATGAAGAAGTTATTATTTATTGTTGCCACACTGATATTGGTGGGGTGTCAGCCATTACAACAGATGCGTCAAGATGAAATCTTAGTGGCGGTGGGCTACGCCAGCGTCAGTGAGCAGACAGGCCGCACAGTAGAAGAAAAGCGTGTACGAGCAATGCGCGCATCAAAAATTGATGCTTATCGTGAGCTAGCAGAGCAAGTTTATGGCATGCGTGTTAGTGGACGAGCAGAGCTGCAAGACCAGCGTTTGGGTATTGAAAGCACCACTGGTGCCGTCGATGGTGTAATTCGTGGTGCAGAAGTTGTGCGTAGTTATCTTGTTGAAGACAGTTATGTGACTGAGCTGCGTCTGGATATCCGTAAGATGGATAAGCTACGTGATTATGGAGAAGTTCAGCAGGTGCCTGAGAAGCGTCAGCAAACCTTGTTTTAAACCATTTCACTAGACAGATAATCTTTTTGAGCGGCTGATTGGTAACAATGAGTCGCTTTTTTATATCTACGTGAGCGCGGGAATTGAGGGTAAGAGTGACGTTTAAGCTTTTATATTGGTGCCAAGCGTCGAGATGGTGTGGGTTTTTCCGCCCGCATTGTAGGTCATGCCAACTTTGCCATGAGTTCGCTGAAGCATGTTGTTGAGTTTATTGAAGCTCAGCTGTGCGCGACTAAGCGATTCGCCATTTACTTGGTTAACTTGTTGACAGTCTAGGACGATCGATTGGATCTGAGCAACAACCTGACTTAGGTGCTCATCTTCAGTAAGTTGATTGACGTGCGGGTGAGAGGCGATTCGCTGATCAGTTGTTCTGAGCTGATCAATGAGCGTCATCTTCTGTTTGGCAATGTTCTCAATCTCGGTAGAGACACGCGCCGTTATTGCTTGTGTTTCTTGGCGTAAAACAGCGGAAAGTGCCTTAGCATTTTCTAGCTGGAAATTAACGAGATCGACTAATGCTGCCATAAAATACTTACCTTCGGCCTAAGTCAGTTAGCTTTTGCCTTGCAATTCGCTTTCAAACTTAATCATGTTGTCAGCCAATTTTTCAGGATCGACTTTGTATGAACCGTTTGTGATAGCTTCTTTGATTGCTGCAACTTTGGCGCTGTCATATGCCGGAGAAGCTGCCATATCCTTCTGGAGTTTACTGACGGCTTTACTTTGCTGGCTGAGTGATACTGCGTCTTGTTGCGCTGGCGCCTTTTTTGATTCTGTCGTGCTGGTAGCATTGGAATCGTTACGTGCAGGTGCGCGACTTGTTGTCGTCATCATTTGCCCTGAACGTATATTATCTATACCTGCCATGTTTAACCTTTGCCTTGTATCGTAATACTGGTATCCAGACTATCGACCAGCGCAAAAATAACTTTAGTCATTTTTTGCATTTTTATTGATCAGTTTAAACACGCTACCAGTGGGTATTAAAAATTAACAGTGATTTCCGCAATGTCAGTCACTATGCCTTCTATTATACGTTGTGACTTATCATTTTTCACTCTTACTTGATCGCCAGTGGAACCATCCTGCAATGCTGTGCCTTGCGTTGTGATCGTCATGCCAGAATTCACCGCTTTGATAATGACCTTTTCATTTCGGCATACCACACAAACATCATTTCTCTCTACGACATCGCCTAAGCGAACATTACGCTTTAGCTTTGCCCCAACCACTTGATCGTAGCTAGAAAATCCATCTTTACGAAAGCGCTGTAGCTCGATCATGGAAGTGGTAACATCCGATGCGCTGACGATTTCTCCTCTCCCTAGTGTTCGTGTCGCGACGATCATTGGTACTGATACCGAGATCCTCACAGGGACATAGACTTTCCAGTCATCCGGTTGGCATTCCACTAACACATTGATGTTACTTCTCGTGCTGCTGGTGGAAGAGGCAGATGTATCTAACGGAACAGGGCAATCCGTTGCTTTTATTCTCGAGTCGATCTCTGCCGCATTAACAGATAGCTCGCCACCATCAGGCTGATCAACCGTAGCAAGAATATGTTGTTCTGCTGCTGTTTTTATTTGCTCGATCTGATTATCTGAAGCTGAATGAACAAAAAAGCTAAACATACTGAGCAAAATGCCGATAGACTTAGCGTACTTTGTAATTAGCGCTCTACATATTGTCATAGTCAATGGTGTCGAAGTGAAAG
The DNA here is from genome assembly GCF_033339395.1 of Vibrio sp. 397. Lineage (NCBI taxonomy): Bacteria > Pseudomonadati > Pseudomonadota > Gammaproteobacteria > Vibrionales > Vibrionaceae > Vibrio > Vibrio sp. 397. Next base: position 6,865 of record NZ_JAWOUN010000034.1, read on the forward strand.
TGAAATACGCCATACTGTCTCCCTGGTATCGTGCTTGCCAGTGGTAGAGTATCATTTAAAAACAAAAAGTTTGAGATGGAGATGAGCATATGACGGGGATTCTTGACTCGGTGAATCAGCGTACGCAACTCGTCGGTCAGAACCGATTGGAATTATTGACCTTTCGACTGATGGGCCGACAGCGCTACGGCATTAACGTATTCAAAGTGAAAGAAGTACTACAGTGCCCTAAGCTGACTTCAATGCCAAATCTACACCCTCTGGTTAAAGGTATCGCTCATATCCGCGGCCATACCGTGTCCGTTATTGATTTGAGCCTGGCAATTGGTGGCCGCCCAACCACTGATTTAGATAAATGTTTTGTTGTTATTGCAGAATTTAACCGTACGATCCAAGCATTTTTGGTATCATCGGTTGAGCGTATTATCAATATGCATTGGGAAGCGATTTTGCCACCGCCAGACGGCGCAGGTAAAGCGCACTATTTGACTGCCGTGACAAACATTGACAATGAGCTGGTTGAAATCCTTGACGTTGAAAAAATCCTGGCAGAAATTGCGCCAGTTGATGAAACGATGGATTCCGCTATTGGCGAAGAAATCGCACAAGCAGAACAAGAAAAGCCTATTGTACGCCGCATACTGATTGCTGATGACTCGACGGTCGCGCGTAAACAGGTAGAGCGTGCGATTACATCCATCGGTTTTGAGGTCGTATCTGTCAAAGACGGCAAAGAAGCGTACAATAAGTTGATTGAAATGGCTCAAGAAGGCAATATCTACGATCAAATTTCGTTGGTTATTTCCGATATTGAAATGCCAGAAATGGACGGCTATACCTTAACGGCTGAAATTCGCAGACATGCCGATTTGAAAGACCTTTATGTTATCCTCCATTCTTCATTAAGTGGTGTATTCAACCAAGCTATGGTTGAGCGTGTAGGTGCCAACACCTTCATTGCGAAATTTAACCCAGATGAGTTGGGTAACGCGGTTAAATCTGCATTAACACAATAAAAGAGACATTAATGACTGCTATTACAATCAGTGATCAAGAGTATCGTGACTTTAGCCGTTTTCTAGAATCGCAATGTGGCATCGTGTTAGGTGATAGCAAGCAATACCTCGTGCGTAGCCGACTGAGTCCTTTAGTGACGAAGTTTAAGCTCGCATCGTTATCAGATTTGCTACGTGATGTTGTTACAGGGCGTAATCGAGAATTACGAGTCGCCGCTGTGGATGCGATGACGACTAACGAAACCTTGTGGTTTCGAGATACTTATCCGTTCACGGTTTTAGCTGACAAATTATTGCCAGAAGTAGCGGCAAGTAAGCGCCCAATTAAGATCTGGTCTGCTGCCAGTTCATCGGGCCAAGAACCGTATTCTATTGCAATGACGATCCTGGAAACGCAACAGCGCAAACCGGGCTTATTACCAAACGTGTCCATTACAGCCACAGACATTTCGGCAAGTATGCTCGAGATGTGTCGTGCAGGGGTGTACGACAACTTGGCTTTGGGTCGCGGCCTTTCACCAGAACGTCGTCGCACCTTCTTTGAAAATGCGGACGGTGGTCGCATGAAAGTCAAAGATAACGTCAAGCGTTTGGTGAACTTTCGTCCACAAAACCTGATGGACAGTTACGCACTGATGGGTAAGTTCGACATCATTTTCTGTCGTAACGTATTGATTTACTTTTCTCCAGAAATGAAATCTAAAGTGCTTAACCAAATGGCGAGCAGTTTAAACCCTGGTGGTTACTTGCTGTTAGGGGCATCAGAGTCGCTAACTGGTCTGACTGATAAATTTGAAATGGTGCGCTGTAATCCGGGCATCATTTACAAGCTTAAATAGCGGTATCTCTTCATTGATAGAAAAGCCTGACTTCGTGTCAGGCTTTTTTGTTTGTTACCTTTCTGCGCCGAGCGCTTCATGTATCACTCAATTAGTTGAAGCGCGTTTTTGCCTTGTGCCCTCAACACGGTGTATCTTTATTAAGTGAGCAAAGTGATACGACATGACATTCCAGTTACTTTGGCTCACTTATTGCTATTTCAATTCACGGTAACCACTAGGTTGGTGTAATGCTTTAGGTTTTGGCATGCTAATTGCTTTTTGGTTATCAATCACGGTCAGTTCTTAATTGTAGAGGCAAACATGGCTATATCTTTTGACAATGCACTAGGCATCCACCAGCACACGGTGGGCGTACGTGAGCGCAATGCAGAGGTGATTTCCACCAACATCGCACAAGCAAACACGCCTGGTTACAAAGCAAGAGGTTTAGACTTTGCGAAGGAATTGCAAGCGGCAACATCTGGGGCAAGCATTGGTCTTAGTCGCACAGATGGTCGGCATATTCCTGCCACTACAACGTTGGTTGGGGACAAGTTATATCGTCTTCCTACGCAACCAGATACGGGAGATGGCAACACGGTAGACTTGGATTTAGAGCGTAACTTGTTTATGCAAAACCAAATCAGACACCAAGCATCACTCGACTTTCTAGGCAGCAAATTCAAGAACTTAACCAAAGCAATCAAAGGGGAATAATTTAGATGAGCTTATTTAACGTTTTCAATGTGACAGGTTCCGCAATGAGCGCTGAATCCGTTCGTCTGAATACTACCTCAAGCAACTTGGCGAACGCCGACAGTGTCAGCAGCTCTGCGAAAGACACTTACAAAGCGCGTCATGCCGTGTTTGGTGCAGAGTTAAGTAACGCCATGCGTGGCGGTGATACGGTGCCAGTGAAAGTGATGGGTATTGTAGAAAGTGATAAACCGCTGAGTGCGGAGTACAACCCAGACCATCCCCTTGCAAACGAAGAAGGCTACATTTACAAGCCTAACGTCAATGTAATGGAAGAAATGGCAAACATGATCTCAGCTTCTCGTGCATACCAAACTAATGTACAGGTCGCTGATTCTAGTAAACAAATGCTGCTGCGTACGCTGCAGATGGGTCAATAAGGATAAGGGGGTAGCGTATGGCCGGAATTAACAACGTTGGTCAAAGCGGCTTGTCCTATATCGACCAGCTTAAAAGTCTACAAGAGAGTAACAAGAAAGCGGAAGAGAGCACGGGTAAGCAGGACCTAAAACAGGAAGACTTCTTATCATTGCTCACGAAGCAACTGTCTCAGCAAGACCCTTTTAAGCCGGTAAGTAATGACCAGATGATTGCGCAAATGGCTTCATTTGCGACCGTTGATGGCATTGGCAAGATGAACACTCAGTTTGAGAGTTTGAATTCGTCAATGACATCAAATCAAGCGTTACAAGCTTCCTCTTTGGTAGGGCGTGACGTATTGGTCCCAGGAGCAGCAGGTGTGAAGCAGGACGACGCACCAATGGCGGCAATGGTTAAGCTTTCACAATCTATCGATAATCTGTTTGTTCGTGTAGAGGATGAAGCTGGCCAACTGGTTCGTACCTTTGAGGTAGGGGCGAAACCAGCCGGCGACACGCGTGTGCTTTGGGACGGTAAAGATGAAAGCGGAAATCCACTGCCAGCTGGCAAATACAAAGTGAAAGCGTCTGGCTTAGTTGAGGGGGAGTCGCAAGAGTTCCCAGTATCGACGTATGCCAACGTAAACAGCGTATTGCTTGGCAAAGGTGACGGAAACGTATTACTCAATCTGGCTGGTTTTGAATCGCCAGTTCGACTTGCAGAAGTATTGGAAGTCGGCAAAGCGTAGTCATAGCTCGCTAGATTAGGAGATTTTGGAATGTCATATGTATCTTTAAGCGGTTTGTCCGCCGCCCAACTGGATTTGAACACCACCAGTAACAACATTGCGAACGCCAACACTTACGGCTTTAAAGAGTCCCGTGCTGAGTTTGCTGATGTCTACTCTAACTCTTTATTTACTAACGCAAAAACCACACCGGGTGGTGGTGCACAAGCAAGCCAAGTGGCACAGCAGTTCCATGAAGGCTCTAGCATTTACACCAACAACCCAATGGATTTGCGTGTTTCGGGGACAGGTTTTTTCGCTGTAGCGAAAGAGCGTCTAACTCCACAACAGAATGAACTGACACGTAATGGTGCATTTCACTTAAATAAAGAAAACTACATGGTGACCGCGAACGACGAGTTCTTATTAGGTTACCAAGTGGACCCAAGCTCTGGTGAGGTTTCTTCATACGAGCCACAACCCATCAATATTCCTGCTGAATTTGGTAAGCCAAAACAAACAGCAAACATTGAAGTGGGTGTGAACTTGCCAGCGAACGGCGATTTGAAAGATCCAACGCAGTTTGATTTTTCAGACCCAGATACATACAACCGTTCAACCTCTTCGACAATTTATGACTCGATGGGTCAGTCTTACAAGCTAACGACGTATTACTTGAAAGATCAGACTCAGCCAAATACATGGAACACTTACTACACCGTGACAGATAAAGAAGGTGAAAAGCCTTTAAATGTTGCGGCTGGTGATGCGCAAACGCCAACAGGTCATGTGGGGCATACCATGAAGTTCAACAACGATGGTACGTTGGCGAGCTTGAACAATGGTCAGCCAATCACTTCTGTGGCTCTGGGCGATCCGGCGACGAACACGACACCAGTCGATATGAATGGTGCCGATCCTGCGCAGACGCTTAACTTCGGCTTAGGCTCAGCAACACAGTTTGCGGCTCCGTTCGAACTGACTAAGTTTGACGAAGACGGTGCAACGACGGGCTTCCTAACCAAAGTTGACTTCGATGAAAACGGCAGCGTATTGGGAACTTACTCAAACGGTGAAAACGTTACATTGGGTCGTGTTGCTCTCGTACGTGTTCCAAACGAGCAAGGTCTGGATAAGAAAGGCGGCACTCAATGGGATTCAACGCAGTTCTCTGGTGACAAGATCTGGGGTGAATCAAATAAAGGCTCTTTCGGCACCATCAATAACGGTATGCTGGAACAGTCAAACATTGATATGACGCAGGAGTTGGTGGACCTGATCTCTGCTCAGCGTAACTTCCAAGCAAACTCACGTTCGCTCGAAGTACACAACCAACTACAACAGAATATCTTACAGATCCGCTAGAGCACTAGCTGGGTCATTCGATACTCTGCTTGAGTAAGCAATGGCGTGTGATTGCTTCTTAGTAATTACCGCTTTGTTCACTTTCATCATGACATTCATCTGATGCTTAGCCTGAATACACCTCACTCAGGCTAAGCATGCTTTGATCTACGATTTGCCGCTGTTGCCGCCGTATGGATCAAAACCTTGCCTCTCGTTACAGTTTTCTGCCCCTATTGACCTCTTTTAATTGTTGATTGTTAATTCAAAGTATTGATTGATAAGCCTATTTTTGTTTTGGCATAACTATTGCTTTTACTCCGTGTACAGAGAGATTTTTTGGAGTAATTTATGGATCGCGCACTGTTTCTCGCAATGAGTGGCGCCAAGCAAAATATGCAGGCACTACAATTGCGCGCTAATAACTTGGCTAACGTAAGCACGACCGGATTTCGGGCTGATTTAGCACAGGCTCGCTCAATGCAGGCTTATGGTGAAGGCCATCCTTCACGTGTGTTCAGCATGACAGAGCGTCCAGGGCATAACTTTGCTCAAGGTAGCGTGATTACAACAGGGCGTGATCTGGATGTGACGATTGAAGGCAGCGGTTGGATATCGGTACTCGATCACACAGGGAAAGAAGGGTTGACCCGTAACGGCAACCTAAAAGTCGATCAAAATGGCATGCTTACCAACGCAAGTGGTCATTTGGTGCTGGGTGAAAACGACGCGCCGATTACTTTGCCTATTCCTCTCTCCAAAATTGAAATCGGTCGGGATGGCACCATCTCTGTACTTCCTCAAGGTGCCCCGGCAGAAGAATTCCAAGCGGTTGATCGCATTAAGCTTGTTAAGCCTAATGATCAAAGCTTGTTTAAAGACACCAATGGCTTATTTCGCCATAAAACTCCAAACCAACCTTACGAAGCAGACGCGACTGTTAGCCTCCAGACGGGAGCGATAGAAGGCAGTAACGTGAATGCCGTAGGTGAAATGACCGCATTGATTGACTTACAACGTCAGTTTGAAATGCAAGTCAAGATGATGAGCACAGCTGAAGAAATGGATAAATCTTCAGATTCACTGCTTCGTATGAGTTAACAGAGTTAGAGGTTCACTATGCATCCAGCACTATGGGTAAGTAAAACAGGTCTAGACGCCCAACAAACCAACATTGCCACGATTTCGAACAACTTGGCGAACGCCTCTACTGTCGGCTACAAAAAGAGCCGTGCAGTATTCGAAGATCTGTTCTATCAGAACATCAACCAGCCTGGCGGCCAGTCATCTCAGAACACGGAACTGCCAAGTGGCTTGATGCTAGGTGCGGGTTCTAAAGTGGTTGCGACGCAAAAAGTGCACACGCACGGCAATGCACAGACAACGACCAACGCACTGGACATGATGGTGGAAGGCGACGGCTTTTTTCAAGTGACATTGCCGGACGGCAACATCGGTTATACCCGTAACGGTCAGTTCACGCTAAATGGTGAAGGCACGTTAGTCACGTCGGGTTCTGGCTACCCTGTAGAGCCTGAAATTGTGATTCCAGAAGATGCGATTTCTATTACTGTCGGTACGGATGGTGAAGTGTCGGTTCGCGTCCGAGGGCAGCAAGACAACCAAGTCGTTGGTCAGTTAACCATTACAGATTTTGTTAACCCAGGTGGCCTAGAGCCAATTGGTCAGAACCTTTACTTACCAACGGGGGCCAGTGGCGATCCACAAGAGGGTGTTCCTGGTTTGGACGGTTTGGGGGAAATTCGTCAATCCATGCTGGAAGCGTCCAACGTGAATGTAACAGAAGAGTTGGTCAATATGATCGAAGCCCAGCGCGTTTACGAAATGAACTCAAAAGTGATCTCGTCAGTCGATAAGATGATGAGCTTCGTTAACCAGCAATTGTAACGATTAAGAGCAAGATTTGAGGAGCTCACGATGAAACGTATTTGCCTACTCGCTTTGATTGCTACGATGTCGGGCTGTGCCATGTTGGAACCGATTGAAACGGATGAAGTGACACAAGCAACCACTGTGGTCGACGCAGTAGAAGGTGATAAATCGAAAGAAGAGAGCAGCGGTATTGTAGATACTTTACGTGGTAGGAGCGATCCGGTTGCTGGCGACCCTGCTTGGGCTCCAATTCATCCGAAAAACAAACCTGAGCATTACGCTGCTGCAACAGGTTCGTTGTTTAGCGCCGAGCACATTACCGATCTCTACGACGATTCTAAACCACGTGGTATTGGCGACATTATTACCGTAACACTTGATGAGACAACCAGTGCGACGAAAAGCGCAAATGCCGATTTATCGAAAACCAATGAAGCACAAATGGACCCGCTTCAAGTGGGCGGAGAAGAGCTGAAAATTGGCGGAAAATATAATTTCTCTTATGACTTAAACAACTCCAACTCATTTGCAGGTGACTCTTCTGCAAAGCAGAGCAACAGCATCAGTGGTTACATCACTGTTGAGGTGATCGAAGTACTGGCAAACGGCAACCTCGTGATCCGCGGTGAGAAGTGGATGACGCTAAATACGGGTGATGAGTACATACGTTTAAGTGGCACTATTCGTCCGGATGATATTAATTTCGACAACACCATTGCATCAAATCGCGTTTCTAACGCAAGAATTCAGTACTCTGGCACTGGTTTGCAACAAGATATGCAAGAGCCAGGCTTCTTGGCACGATTCTTTAATGTAGCGCTATAACACGCCGTGCTGACGGCAATTTGACTGCAAGAGATAAGTAAGCATGAAAAAACTCCTTTTAGTACTGATGAGCGTTGCTCTGTTTTCTACCGTAGCCCAAGCCGCACGTATCAAAGACGTCGCGCAAGTGGCAGGTGTACGAAGCAACCAACTCGTGGGTTATGGTTTGGTTTCAGGCTTACCTGGTACGGGTGAAGCGAACCCGTTTACAGAGCAAAGTTTCGCCGCCATGCTGCAAAACTTCGGCATTCAGATGCCGCCGGGCACAAAGCCAAAAATTAAAAACGTTGCCGCAGTCATGGTTACGGCAGAATTGCCGCCTTTCTCTAAACCGGGTCAGCAAGTGGACGTGACTGTCTCTTCCATCGGAAGTGCTAAAAGTTTGCGTGGTGGCACCTTGCTGCAAACGTTCCTCAAAGGTCTCGACGGTCAAGTTTACGCGGTTGCTCAAGGTAACTTAGTGGTGAGCGGCTTCAGTGCTGAAGGCGCTGACGGTTCTAAAATCGTAGGTAACAATCCAACCGTTGGTCTTATCTCTAGTGGTGCGACAGTAGAGCGCGAAATTCCAAACCCATTTGGTCGTGGTGATTACATCACGTTCAACTTGCTTGAGTCAGACTTCACAACGGCTCAACGTATGGCGGATGCTGTAAACAACTTCCTTGGCCCACAAATGGCGAGCGCTGTTGACGCGACATCAGTGCGCGTGCGTGCTCCTCGTGACGTCAGCCAGCGTGTTGCGTTCTTATCGGCAATCGAAAACCTAGAGTTCGACCCAGCAGATGGTGCAGCCAAAATCATCGTTAACTCTCGCACGGGCACCATCGTAGTTGGTAAGCATGTGCGTCTTAAACCAGCAGCAGTAACGCACGGCGGCATGACGGTTGCGATCAAAGAAAACCTGAATGTTAGCCAACCTAACGGCTTTTCTGGTGGGCAAACCGTAGTCGTACCAGACTCGGATATCGAAGTCAGCGAAGAGCAAGGCAAAATGTTTAAGTTCGAACCAGGCTTAACGTTGGATGATTTGGTCCGTGCCGTGAACCAAGTCGGGGCTGCGCCTTCGGACTTGATGGCAATTTTACAAGCATTGAAGCAAGCTGGTGCCATTGAAGGCCAGTTGATCATCATTTAATGGTTAGGAGGTAGGTATAATGAACAATCCTAACGACATTGGTTTTATCCATGACATCAGTTCTCTGGACACTCTGCGTCAAAAAGCAGTGAAAGAGGGAAAAGATAGCGAGCAAGAAGCATTGCATGCGGCTGCTCGTCAGTTCGAATCTATTTTCACCTCCATGATGTTGAAATCCATGCGAGAAGCCAATGAGGGCTTTGAGTCCAACATGATGAACAGCCAAAACGAGAAGTTCTATCGACAAATGTTGGATGAACAGATGGCGAGTGAATTGAGTTCGTCTGGTTCAATGGGACTGGCCGATATGATTGTTAAGCAATTAACGGCTGGGCAAGGGAACGACAAAAAAGAAACGGCTATGCGTGATGCGGCAAACAATGCTGCGGAATATCGTCGTGTTGACCCGAAAAAAGCGCGCGAGATTGAACAGCGCTTGATTGAGTCTGGTCAGCTATCTCGACCAAGCAATGAACCCACTCGATTCGATTCACCAGAATCCTTTGTTAACTCGATGAAGCCATACGCGGAGAAAGCTGCGAAAGCCTTAGGTGTCGAGCCATCTCTGCTACTTGCGCAAGCCGCTTTGGAAACGGGGTGGGGACAAAAGGTCGTGAAGAACGCGCGTGGCAGCAGCAACAACTTATTTAATATCAAAGCAGATCGAAGCTGGCAGGGTGACAAAGTGACGACTCAAACTTTAGAGTTCCACGATAACACGCCAGTGAAAGAGACGGCAGCGTTTCGCTCCTACTCAAGTTACGAAGACAGCTTTAATGACTTTGTACGATTTTTGAATGACAACCCACGTTACGAGACAGCATTGCAGCAACGCGGGAACTCAGAGTCGTTTATTCGCGGTATCCACAGTGCGGGTTACGCGACCGATCCGAACTACGCAGATAAAGTCCTGCAGGTGAAGGATAAAATCGAAAGTATGTAATGTCTCTGCGCCAATTTATGACGTTCTCGAAGGCTTGCCATAGTGCAAGCCTTCACTTTATCTGAATATCTACGCCTTTCTATCACTTGGCACATCTTTTGCTTTTAATGTGTCTAGGTGATCGGTTTTGCCGATTTATATTTCGTTTTTGGGGGCATGTATGGCGTCAGATCTTCTGAATGTAGGTACTCAAAGTGTGCTTACTGCTCAGAGACAATTAAACACCACTGGTCATAACATTTCTAATGTTAATACAGAGGGTTATAGCCGTCAGTCTGTTATCCAAAGCACGAATGATCCGCGCATGTTCGGTGGTTCTACCTACGGCATGGGTGTGCATGTGGAAAATGTTCGCCGCTCGTGGGATCAGTTTGCCGTGAATGAACTGAACCTGTCGTCGACCAACAATGCCAACAAAACGGATACCCAAGACAATCTTGATATGCTCTCTAGCATGTTGAGCTCCGTGGCATCGAAGAAAATTCCCGAGAACCTGAATGAGTGGTTCGATGCGGTAAAAACCATGGCAGATACCCCGAACGATTTAGGGGCACGAAAAGTGGTATTGGAAAAGGCGAAAATCTTCTCTGATACATTAAATGATTTCCACGAAACCGTGCGACTGCAATCTGATGTCACCAATAAAAAATTGGATATGGGCATTGAGCGCGTTAATCAACTTGCGTTGGAAATTCGCGATATTCATCGACTGATGATGCGTACTCCCGGCCCACATAATGACCTGATGGATCAGCATGAAAAGCTGGTTACTGAGCTGTCAGAGTACACCAAAGTTACCGTAACCCCACGCAAAAATGCGGAAGGGTTTAATGTTCATATCGGCAATGGACACACTCTTGTTTCTGGCACGGAAGCAAGCCAGCTCAAAATGATCGATGGCTATCCGGATGTTCATCAAAGACGATTAGCAATGGTGGAAGGGAATGGCATTAAAGCGATCAAGTCTGATGATATGGATGGCAAAATCGGCGCTTTACTTGAAATGCGCGACAAACACATCCCACAACTGCAAGATGAAATGGGCCGTTTAGCGACGGGCTTCTCCTACAAAATTAATCAGCTGCAATCTCAAGGTCTGGATCTCAACGGTAAGATAGGTAAAGACGTATTTACTGACGTGAACTCTGAGCTGGTGGCAAAATCTCGAGTTTTTGCTGCGCCTGACTCTCAAGCTGATGTTGCGGTTTACATCGAGGACATTTCCGCGATCAAAGGTGGTGAATATTCGCTGCGTTATGATGGCGACCAATACAGCGTGACAACACCGAAAGGTGAGCAAATGTCGTTGAACATCGACCGTTCGGATTCGTCGTTTGTTCTGGATGGTATGAAAGTGCAAATTGGTGAAGGCCTTGCCGCCGGTGAGCGCGTATTGCTACGCCCAACGAGAAGTGGTGCAGCCATCATAAAGATGGAAACCAATGACGCAAAAGCTATTGCCGCACAAAGTTATGAAGCCTCAACCACTTTTGCCCAAGGTAACGCCAAGTTTAAAATTCGTGAGGCGGGGGATGTTAAAGAGTTTGAGGTTACCGTACAACCAGCCGACGAGAAGCATGATAAGCCGTGGTTAAAGATCACGGATAACAAGGGTAATTTACTATCGGACAAATACTCATACCCGTTAGATAAAGATAACCCGAAGATTGAAATATCAGTGCCGAAAAGCCATCCGCTGTATAAAAACGGCGATGCAACCGTGTTTGAGTTGAGCGAAGGCGCACTGATGAATGATAAATTCACCGCAAACTTGGTGCCTTCTGAAGGTGGTAACGGCAACTTGAGAAAAATGCAGAAGATCCAAACAGACAAGATGATGGATGGAAAATCCAGCACCTTGATCGATGTTTATCATAACCTCAATACTGAAGTTGGACTGAAGTCTTCTACAGCAAACCGTTTAGCCTCCGTCGCTCGTTTAGAGCATGAAGCGGCGCAAGAGCGCGTTGCTTCTATTTCTGGTGTTAACCTCGATGAAGAAGCGGCCAACATGATGAAGTTTCAACAAGCGTACATGGCTTCATCACGTGTGATGCAAGCGGCGAATGATACCTTCAATACCATTTTACAACTGAGGTAAGGAGAAGAGATAAGTGCTAACCCGAATTTCTAGTTTCCATAACTATCAGTCCGTACAAAATGATCTGCGTCGTCAAGAGAATAAGGTTCACCACAACCAAGAGCAACTTGCTTCAGGGAAAAAGTTACTGAAACCTAGTGACGACCCCCTCGCTGCGCATTACATCCAAAACATTAGTCAGCAACAAGAACAGCTACAACAATATCTTAGCTCGATAGTGTTGGTGCGTAATCGTCTAGAAAACCACGAAGTTAATATCGCCAATGCGGAGAATTTTGCCGACGAGTCGAAGCGCTTAACTATGGAGATGATTAACGGTGCCTTTTCTGCTGAAGACCGACAAGCAAAGAAGCGTGAGTTAGAAGAGATTGCGAACAACTTCCTTAACTTAGTGAACTCGCAAGATGAATCTGGTAACTACGTGTTTGCGGGTACTAAGCCAAAAAGCCAACCATTCTATCGCGATAAAGACGGTAGTGTTCAATACGCTGGGGACGATTATCAGCGCAAAATGAAAGTCTCTAGCATGCTCGAGATGCCAATGAACGATCCTGGCAGCAAGCTGTTTATGGAGATACCAAACCCATTTGGCGATTATCAGCCGAATTACGATCTACAAAACAGCTCTGAGCTGTTGCTAAACAAAGCCACTAACGTTGATACGAAGGATGATGCGGCGTATCGCGTGACATTTGTCGATATGAATAACGGCAAATTTGGTTACCAATTAGAGCGTAACGGCAAAGTAGTGGATGCCGATGAGTTTTCTCCAGAGAAAGGGATTGAATACAAAGGCCTGAAAGTGCACGTAAAAGGCCAAATTACGCCTGGTGACAGCATTGAGATCGAAAAGCGGGCAGAGTTCAGCATTTTCGATACCTTCAAGGATGCAATGGCATGGTCAGACAAATCGGTTTCGGATACGTCGGCGACCGCCAAATTGCACCAAATGACAGAAGAATTCCACGCTGCTTTTATCCATTTGAATAAAGCGCGTACAGATGCCGGTGCTCGATTGAGTACGCTGGATATCCAAGAGCAAAATCATGAAGACTTTAATTTGTCTCTGGCAAAAGCGAAGAGCAACTTTGAGGACTTGGATTACTCCAAAGCCGTGATCGAGTTCAGTGAAAACTCGCGAGCGTTACAGGCATCGCAACAAGCATTCGGTAAGACCAAAGATCTAACGTTGTTTAACTACATCTAGTATGACACTCATACACATTGTCTGATTTTGATGCCTTATGTGCAAAGCCTTAAGCGCGATAAGTCGACGTAACCTGGGAGTCTGAGATGTCATGCGGCACGATTTTACCCAAAGCGGCAATGATGCGGGAGGCAAGTCGGGCGGCAACAGGGCAGCGTTCAATACACTTGGGGTGAGGTGAGTCTTACAAACCGGAAATAGCTTAATGATAAAGCTAACTTATTGTTTATTTGATTCTTTTAAAAGTAGTTAAATAATTTACGTAAGTTGGCACACAAATTGCATTGAAAATATCAGAACAGATTTAGAGATTCTAAACCCTGCGTTTAAGGCAGATTTAGCAAGTAACTTTTACGGTCAGTGCTTATCCAAATGAGAGTAAAGCTGGCCGCTTCGCAAAAGCTTGCGAACTCAACAGGAGAGCAAAATGGCTGTAACAGTTAGTACTAACGTCTCCGCGATGACCGCGCAGCGTTACCTAAACAAAGCGACTGATGAATTAAACACGTCGATGGAGCGCTTATCTTCAGGACATAAGATTAACAGTGCAAAAGATGATGCGGCAGGTCTACAGATCTCTAACCGCTTAACTGCACAGTCTCGTGGCCTAGATGTCGCAATGCGTAACGCGAACGATGGTATCTCGATTGCACAAACCGCTGAAGGTGCGATGAATGAGGCAACCTCTGTCATGCAACGAATGCGTGACCTTGCGATTCAATCATCGAACGGTACTAACTCTCCAGCTGAGCGTCAGGCGATCAACGAAGAGTCAATGGCATTGATTGACGAGCTAAACCGTATTGCAGAAACCACTTCATTTGGTGGTCGTCGTCTATTGAACGGCTCATTCGGTGAAGCAGCATTCCAGATTGGTGCGAGCTCAGGTGAAGCCATGATCATGGGACTCACCAGCATTCGTGCGGACGATACTCGCATGGGCGGTGTGACCTTCTTATCTGAGAACGGTAAAGATAAAAACTGGAGTGTTGACCCAGCTAAATCTGACTTGAAGATCACGCTACCAGGTATGGGTGAAGACGAAGACGGCAATGTTGATGATCTAGAAATCAACATTAATGCCAAAGCGGGCGACGACATCGAAGAGCTTGCCACTTACATTAATGGTCAGTCTGATATGATTAATGCGTCTGTAAGTGAAGATGGCAAGTTGCAAGTTTTTGTCGCGCATCCAAACGTTCAGGGTGAGATTTCCATTTCTGGTGGATTAGCATCTGAGCTTGGCCTGAGTGATGAACCTATCAGAACGTCAGTACAAGATATTGATATGACCACGGTACAAGGTTCTCAAAACGCGATTTCTGTGCTGGATTCGGCACTGAAATACGTAGACTCGCAACGTGCAGACTTAGGTGCGAAGCAAAACCGTTTGAGTCACAGCATCAACAACTTGGCGAATATCCAAGAAAACGTTGACGCATCGAACAGCCGAATTAAAGATACAGATTTTGCGAAAGAAACCACGCAAATGACCAAAGCACAAATTTTGCAACAAGCAGGAACATCGATTCTTGCTCAAGCGAAACAGTTGCCAAACTCTGCAATGTCACTATTGCAGTAGTTTACTTAGCCTGTGCTCAATACATTCAGACGTGGATGGGAATGCAGGCTTTTGGCAAGCAACTTTACAATAGAATGAGCGGCTCTCTCATCTCTCACCTGCCAATCATTTTCAATGTAAAGTTGCACTCGGTATGCCGGAAATGTGTTCATTTCTCTTGATCTCCACATAGGCTCTGGCGACCAACCTAGCCCCAGTTCTCTCAAAGGAAAAGGGGCTTTTTCTTTTCTAATTCTTACGTCTATCGTCTGCGAACTTATCTTCAATTGTTTCCTTTCGCTGGTTTTCTATACAATTTGGCCCTCTCGGCTCGATTTGTGGAAACTTGAGCACTTTTTCTTACTTTTCTTCAATTTTATTAGCTAAATCTCGCAATGTTATTTTTTTAAACTTTTTTCTAAAGCTTCTGAATTTGGTGTCGTTAATAGAGGTAACTTTGAGAGAACTACTTGGTTTTCCGAGACGTCGGAAACCGCTACACCGGAAAATCAATTGGAGAAATCACCA
>NZ_JAWOUN010000035.1:0-16599 GCF_033339395.1 Vibrio sp. 397
TGGCGCTGGACTAAACAAAGGCCCCCTTTTAGGGGGCTCACACAAAGCCACCTTCTTTAGAAGGTGGTAATTTACTTATGTGATTGATTTGAATCTTAGGGAATTAACCTTGTTGTGTACTGCCTTGGCAGACCTGTTTTTGCACTGCTGGTGGCGCAGGCTCGTAATGGCTTAAGGTCATACTAAAGCTGCCTTCACCACCAGTGATAGAGCGTAATCGACGAGCGTAATCTTGCAGCTCGTTTACAGGTGACTTGGCTCTGAGTAAGGTGAAGCTGCTGTCGATTGGCTCGGTGCCTTCGATTAAGCCTCGGTTTCCAGATAAATCTCCAGAAACATCGCCAACGTTCGCGGTTGGGATGTGCAGTTCCATCTGGACAATGGGTTCTAGCACAATAGGATCTGCGTTGTTAATCGCATCTAAAAAGGCTTTCTTACCTGCGATGACAAACGCAATTTCTTTCGAATCGACGGAGTGATATTTACCGTCATAAACGGTGACTTCCACATCCTTAATTGGGTTGCCAGAAATCGCGCCTTCCTCTAACGCTTGCAAAATACCTTTTTCTACAGCAGGAATGAGCGCGGTTGGAATGGCGCCACCCACCACTTTGTTGATGAACTTAAATCCGGCACCACGTTCGAGTGGACGAACCTTCAATTGCACTTCACCAAACTGGCCTGCACCGCCACTTTGTTTTTTGTGTCGATAATGCCCTTCGGCAGGTTTGGTGATGGTTTCAAAGTATTCGACGCTTGGTTGGCAGGTTTCGACGTCCAGTTTGTACACGTTCGCCATCTTTTCTAATGCGACTTTGAGGTGAAACTCCCCTTGGCCGCTGATGATGGTTTCGTTGGTGCGAGCGCGATGTTCGATGCGCAGCGAAGGATCTTCACTGGCAATTTTATTCAGCACATCTCCTAATTTTTGCTCATCTCCACGCTTAAGAGGCTTCAAGCACAAAGAATACATGGAGTCAGGAAGGTCCAACGTTTTGAGTTGAACTCCATCTTCTTCGTGAGAGTCATGAACGATTGAATCGAATTCGAGATCATCCACTTTGGCTAAAACGCAGAAGTCGCCTGCAAGCGCGCGAGGGATCTCGGTTCTATCTTTGCCCTGCAGTTGATATAAGTGCCCAACTTTAAATGCCTTGTTGCTTTCGCCAATATAAAGCTGGCTGCCCGCATTGATTTCACCCTGATACACACGTAAGTAGGCAAGTTTTCCCATATATGGGTCGACGCTGACTTTGTACACGTGTGCGACGGTGTGCTCTAAGGTTTCGCAATTTACTTTGATTTTTTTGCCGTTCTTTTCCAGTAGAGGAGGGTTACCCTCGTTTGGCATGGGCATGATCTCCGCCAAGGTGCGTAGCAGCAGCTCGACGCCCGCGCCGGTTTGTGCTGAGACAAAACAGACCGGAATCACATGTCCAGTTCTCAGTGCTTCTTCAAACGGATCATGCAGTTGCTCTGCGGTGAGTTCGGAGCCTTGTTCCAGATACAGTTCCATTAGTTCTTCATCGACTTCGATAACTTGGTCAATCAAGGTCTCATGAGCTTCATCTACCGTCGTAAGTAAGGTTTCTCGTCCCAATTCTGGTTCGAAATAGCAGTCAACTACAGATTCCCCGTCAGCCGAAGGTAAGTTGATCGGCAAGCAGTGGTCACCAAAATGCTCAACGATGTTCTCCATCAATCTTTCTAACTGATTACCGTGGTTATCGAGCTTATTGATGATGATCATCTGACATTTTTGCTGCTCTTTAGCAAAGGTGAATAAGCGATCGGAAGTTTGGTTAAGTGGGGTTTGAGGGTCGATGACAAGGGCAGATGTTTCAACGGCAGGAAAAACGCTGATAGTACGGCCAAGTAACTCGTTTTGTCCCGGAGTATCGATGATATTGAGCCGGTGTTTATTCCAGCGCAGTGCGACTGGCGTTGCTTCAATACTGTGTTGATATTGGATGGATTGAGGGTCGAAGTCGGTAACGGTATCGCCTTTTTCTACGCTGCCTAAATGGTGCGTGGCATCGCAGGTGAAGAGCAGTTTTTCTATCAGCGTGGTTTTACCGGTCCCGGTTTGGCCGACAAAAGCGATATTGCGTATTTTGTTGATAGGCATAGAGCCTCCTTGCAAGATGGCGTGAAAAACCTACGAATTGCTAGGAAGTGGGTTGTTATAGAAACCCACGCACTGCATTGGAGTAGGGCGGGATTACCGCCTATTCGTTTTCCACGTCATTTTCCGGATGACTCGATGCATAAGACCACCTTCTTGGACTACTGGAATCTTAGCATGCCTCAATAACCATATAATTTATGTGACTTATTTCATGATGGGGCTGATTGTTTTTTAATCGAGATCATAAACTCAGAGGTTCTGACTTTTGGAGCAAAACCTCTGGATTTTTTAGGCTATTTGGAAAGAACGATTTCGCCGTCGCGATAAACCAAGCTTGGCGTTACATCTTGTCCGAGCAACACCGGGCCATCAAGATCGACAACGCTTGCCTGAGCAGCAATGGGTAAGGCAGCGCGCATCGCAAGCGACGTCCCCAACATACAACCGGACATGAGGCTAAAACCGAGTTTTTGGGCGTCGTCGGCTAATAATAGTGCTTCAGTGAGCCCGCCAGTTTTATCTAGCTTAATATTCACCATTTCATATTTTCCAACCAGCTGATGTAATTGCTCTCTGGTGTGACAACTTTCATCGGCGCAAAGTGGAATGGGGTGCGGAATGCTGGCGAGTACGTCATCGCAGTCTTGTGGCAACGGTTGTTCGATCATGGTGATGTCTAGCGGTTCGAGTTGAGCAAATACCGTCGCGAGGTCGAGGCTTTGCCATGCTTCATTCGCATCTAAAACAATTTGCGCGTGCGGCGCAGCATCGCGTACTGCGGCAACGCGATCAAGCACGTGTTCACCATCCAGTTTTACCTTAAGCAGTTTTGCGCCTTGGCTAAGGTAATCCTGCGCCTGTTTTGCCATCGCTTGCGGCGTGTCGATAGAAACCGTCATCGCCGTCACAATCGCCTCTGGTAACGTAAAGAGGTCGTGAACCTGTTGCTTGTGGCTCAAAAGCGCGTGAAGATGCCAAAGGGCGCAATCCAATGCATTTCTTGCCGCCCCCGTGGGCAATAACGATTGAAGCTGGCTTTTGAGAACCATGACATCAGCTTCGCCTTTGGCATACAAACTTTGCAGTTCATGTGCGGCGTGAGAAATCGCCTTAATCACCGATTCAACCGATTCACCATAACGAGGGTATGGCGTGCATTCACCTTGGGCGGTCATGCCTCGATGTTCAATTGTCACTCGGACTACGTGGCACTCTGTCCGACTGCCGCGAGAGATGCGAAATGGTGTCGCCATGGCAATCGTGACAGGTTCTACATGAATTTTCATCTCACTAGTTTTCCCTAAACCGCAGTTATTTTCTAAACCGTAAATGTTTCTTAAATCGTAAGGAGCCTATCTGCAACCGCATCAACGCCAAAACGTACAGGGTCGGTGACGGGCACTTGGTATTTGTCGCTCCAATCCTGGCATAACTGGGCAGCATCTTCTTCGCTGAGCGCCGAAGTGTTTAAGCAAATACCCACTAATTGAGCGTTTGGATTTGTTAGGCGAGCAGCGGCCAGATTCGCTTCTATCGTTTGTTCAATGGTTGGCAAGCTCGCATGTGGTAAGTTGCGGATGTGCGGGCGACCAATCTCATGGCACAGTATCAGAGCGTCAGCTTGTGCGCCGTGAAGTAAGCCCAAACTTACGCCAGCAAACGAAGGGTTAAATAACGAACCTTGCCCTTCGATGATGTCCCAATCGTGATCGGTGAACTCAGGGCTGATCGTTTCTACTGCGCCGGAGATAAAATCGGCAACTACGGCATCAATTGAAATGCCACTGCCTGCGATGAGAATTCCAGTTTGACCCGTTGCTTTGAACTCTGCGCGACAGTTTTTACGCTTTAATGTGTGCTCAATGGCGAGGGCAGAGTACATTTTGCCAACGGAGCAATCTGTTCCTACAGTAAGTACTCGCTTGCCTGCGCGAGCTTTGCCATTGCCGACCTTGAGCGGGGCATCATAATGGCGAACATCATACAGTTTGGTTAATCCGCGTTGTTCTAGATCGGCAAGAGGAGAAAGTTCCGCCAAACGTTGGTGCATGCCCGATGCAATTTCAAATCCCATCTCTGCCGCTTCAAGTAAGGTTGCTTGCCAAGCTTCGGGAATGACGCCTCCTGGATTTGCCGTGCCGAGCACCAGCGTTTTTGCTCCTTGCTGCTGCGCTTGTTGTAGTGTCATGTCGGTTAAACCAAGCGATACGGTTTCTGGCGTCAGGCGGATTTGGCCAAGACAAATCTCAGGTCGCCATTGGTATATGCCACGCGCGGTTTTTGCTGCGAGTGGATCGGTTACATCGCCAAGAAAGAGTAGGTAAGGTTGAGCAATTTGCATGATGGTTCCCTTCGTCATCGTTATTGCTCATTAATGTAGCCAGACTGATTTAGGAAACCGAATGCTTATTTGTTAGGCAGGTATAACTTCAGGTTATACCTTTAACCCATCTGTTGTTTTAGGGCGGTGATAAATTGCTTTGTCGCAATGGATTGAGGTGTGTGCTCTGCGAATAAAATAGAGACGGAGAAGGACATATTTGGCTCCAAAGCATGCACGGAAACGGCATTATCTTGGCGATATTGTTTTGCAGTCCAAGGGTCTACAATTGCGAATCCTGCTTCGTTTTTCACCAGTTCAGCCGCCGCGGAGTAGCTGCGGACGGTGATGGCATGTTGATAATGCTCGTCACGCGCTGATAAGGTTTGATGCAGCAATAGACCCAAAGGGTCTCGGCTATCTAAACCGATAATGAGTAAATCGTGACTGATGAGTTCTTCTAAAGTGACGGTTTTTTCTGTGGGTATCGCTGCGCTTTTAGGGGCAATTAGCGCCAAGTTTTCTTTTAATAACATGTGTCCCATGATCGCTGGTGGCGTTTCTTCACCGAACGCAATGGCGACATCCAATTCATGTTTCAGTAAACCTGAGCACAGCTCATCGCGATTGGCCGTTAAGAGCTCAAAGGAGATGCCGTGCTCTTTCGACAGCAACGCGACAGTCGGCGCTAACAAGTGTGCGGCCAAAACAGGCGGGGCACCGACTCGTAAATGTTGAGTTCCCTGTTTGACTTTGTTGGTCAGAGAGCGAAATTGTCCGAGTTGTTGATAGACTTTTTCAGCCTCTGGCAATAAGGCTTTGGCTTCTTGAGTGGGAACGAGACGCCCCTTTACACGCTCAAATAAAGCGAAGCTCAGTTGTTGTTCTGTATGGGCGAGAACTCGAGTTACATTGGGCTGGGAAACGTGTAGTAAGCGAGCCGCACCAGACACCGTTCCTGCTTGCATAATGGCGTAAAAGACTTCTAATTGCCTTAAATTCACTGCGAATTCCTTCTGCTCATGTTGGTCACCTCAGAATACCCAACCTTGCTGATAAGCGATAGAGGTAAAAGTGCTGGCGTAAAAAATAGGAAGACGATGTTGGTTGCCTTCCTATCTCGCTTTTTCAATTTCTCAACTTCTCAATTTCTATGCTTCACTTTGCTGCTGCATGAAGGGGCAGGTCGTTAAACGGCTCGACGTCTCGACTGAGTAATCCCATCAAAATCACTGCTAACACCATGACAGCAGCTGCGATTGCAAAACCGTATTGTGTTAGTTCGTAATGACTCAACATTGCAATCAGGACGTAACTGAGAGATTGAATGGTGGTGGCAAACATGCTGATGCCGCCATCGACGCGACCTCGTTGATGAACCGCTACGGTGTGATGCATCCAGTTGACTCTCGCAATGCGATTTAGCGCGTTAAATACGCCAAACAGCGCCGTAAACAATAAGATGGTCAGCGGGCTCATCGCAAAACTCATCCCGATAAGCGCAAAAGATACCATAACCATCGAAGCGAACATAATGTGGCTATGGGAGGCACGGCTTAGCACTTTGGTGACAATAAAGCCGGTTAGCAACGAGCCGAGGCCAAAACTGATGTTGAACCCTGCAAACCAATCGCCAGAGATGCCTTGTTCAGAAAACCAAATCGGCACCAGTTTGCTCAAATACGTCAATGCAGGATAAGAGAGGCAAGAGAGCAGAATAAAGCCATAAAATCGGGGTTCGAGACGGAATATTTGTTTGCTCTCTTTGAGTTGCGCGATGAAAGCAACGGATTTTGACGCCCTTAATTGTTGGGTATAAGGCGTCAGAATATAGAACATCGCTGCTAACGCAGAGGCGCTGGCCGCAAACAAAGCAAACTCTTTCATACCCCACATTTCAAGCAAAACAATACCCAACGCGCCAGCTCCGAGGGTTGTGGATTGCATTACAATTTCTTGCTGACCCGAAATTTTCGCATACTCATGGTGCTGATAATTTTCTTGGGTGAAGGCGTTGTTGGTCGTCCATGCAAAATTACTCGAAACCCAATACACCAATTGCGCAAAAGCCAGCAACCAGTGTGACTCAAACCCTAACCAATAAGCAATGAACACCACCAAAGCCATACCCGATTGAATCCATTGATTGAGCACGAGTAGTACTTTGCGTGAATGTCGGTCAATTAAAGTGGAAAAGAAAGGCGTAGCCAGAAAAGAAATCGCGGTGCAGCTCAGAGAAACTAAAGCGACGAATGTACCCATGTTAGGTTCGGAAAGCATGACCCATGGCAGCGCCATCATGAATAAGCCAGAGGAAATGCTGTCGAAGAAGCGGCCAGCTAAGTACGGCTGAGTTTTATTTTTCATTATGTTTGCCTCTAACTCCCGATGAGTTTCAAAAGCTTGATGTCCAACTGTCTTGTGTTTAACAACCAAGTCGTTCGCGCTGAACACATTATCTTGAGATCGCCGGGGTTTAGCGTTAATTAAGATGGTGCAACTTTAAAACCTCAAGTAAGCTTGAGGTAAAGCATTTTTTTAACAAAATTGATACACAGGGAGTCAAGGATGGAAATCAGCGTAGGAGAAGTGGCAAAACGTTCTGGAGTGAAAGTATCTGCCCTACATTTTTACGAGCAAAAAGGACTGATTTCGAGTTGGAGAAATCAAGGTAATCAGCGTCGCTACCATCGCAGTGTGTTGCGCCGTGTTGCGGTGATCAAAGCAGCGCAGCAAGTTGGGTTGTCGTTAGAAGAAATTAAACATGCGTTAGATGAACTGCCGAAACACCAAGCCCCTAACAAAGCGCAATGGGAAGAAATGGCAAGCCATTGGCATGAACAGTTAGAACAAAAGATTCAAAAACTTAAAGCGTTGCAAAACGATTTAGGCGGATGCATTGGCTGCGGGTGCTTGTCGTTAGAAACCTGCGCACTGCGAAACCCAGAAGATGTATTAGGGAAAGACCACTCGGGGTCGAACTTAACGTTAGAAGAAGAGTAGCGATTATCTCTATTCTTTGTCGAAACTGTCGACTACGATCGCGCCCATCGAAGCAGGCATTGTGATGACGATAACGCGTTTTATCGCAACCAAAGGCTCATTCATGAGTGGCAGTTTATCAAGACAGAAAAGAACTAACGCTACCACAACGGCCGCAATGAGGTACGCGATAACCACACGAAAAATAAAGATGGATACGCGATTCTTGATGTGGCTTTGAAACACGCTTTGATACGCGAAAAAACTGAGGAAAATGACAGAAAGACTTAACAGCATGAGCAAGTTTGCCATTGGTAGGCTCTCACCCAATCGCCACGCTTCCTCCGAAAATGAGATCGGGACTGCTAGGGCAAAAGCGCCAACCAATACTTGGCTAGCGTCTTCTAGATTAAAGTGGCTGCTCATGCTGTTTATTCCATTATTCGCTTGCTAGATGTAAGAGCTTTTCAAAACGCTCATTACCGTGCAGCAATTCGAGGTCTCGTTCTTCGGCAAGTAAATCACGAATGGATGGGCTGTATTCAATTGCGCGTTCCAAGTCTTCAATAGCTTGCTCTTCGATACCAAGGCGAGAGTATGCACACGCGCGTTGATACAGTGCAGGGCCGTTGGTGTAATCGACTTCAAGTACGCGGTTACAAATGCTAAGTGCCCAATGGTATTCGTTGATTTCCATCGCTGCGTCGGCTTTGTACGTCAACGCTTCTAAATCACCTGGACGAATTAACAAGATTTCATCATAGATTTCGATACGTTGCTCTGGAGTTTGAGAGCTTTGTGCACGTAGCCATAAGTTATGGATCTCGTTGATTTTCTCAATTTCTTTGTTGTTTTCACTGATAATGCGAGTTTTGCGTTTTAAATCTCGCTCAAGGGCGACAAACTTTTTCTCGTATTCTTGGGCGATCTTCTCCAATCGTTTATCAGCCATCTCTTTGGTGTTGTGTTTAAACTCACGCAGAGATTGCCATCCGACAAAGGCAATCAGAGATGCGACACCAGCAATGATGTAGAAGAAGTATGTAACGGTCACGTTGGCATAGTTCAACGATTTATCTGCGACCGTTAGCTCGCGATCGGTGATCTCTGTGATCATTCGCTTTTCTAGGCTTTGATAGTCCTGACGCAGCGCTTTTAGTTCATCTAAAATATAGCGTTCCATTAATGGTCTATCTAACAGATCCGATTCTGAATACTTTTCCTCCGATGCCATTGTTGGCAAGGCAAGTATCAGCGAGAAAAAAATACCAATAAATAAGCGCATATAACGTCCTTTCACGAGAAGAGTACAGATAGACCATGCAACAATAGCAAATAGCACAAACGTTTAGCAAAGTTATTACAAAAGAAATAACAGTCGTCTTCGTAGAAGTCATATTCTTGTTGTTTTTCAGTTTGTTCCTGGTGGTTATTTGTTGTGATATCTTTTATCCTCCTTGCGAATTTATGATTAATGGAGTGAGCATGGACGCGCGAGCTAAGGATTACTTAGAACAATTCCTAGAATTATTATCACCAGAACAAAGGGAAGCTGTACCATCAGTCAGTGCTGACTATTATTGTGCCGATGAATACAACGCGAATGTATGCGCAGACTTGGTTCGTATTGGACAGAAAACTGCATCGTGCAGTTTGGAGCTTTGGTATCGAGAACATGGTGAAACCATGCCCCAAGTCGGTCATTTACAAGTAGTGACGAATTGGGATGGGGACCCGGTTTGCGTGATACGAATTACTGACGTAAGTACATGCAAATATGAGAATGTAACCGCAGAGTTTGCCTACGCAGAAGGCGAAGGTGATAGAACCTTAAACTGGTGGCGTGATGCTCATACTGCATTTTTTAAAGCTGAATGCGATGAGTTGAACATCGATTGGCATGAGAAACGTACGCTGGTTTTAGAGCGTTTTGAAGTGGTGTATCCCGTCAATTAATCTCTGATAGCAGCACTGATTTGAAGTGCTGCTTTCTTTACTGAGAGACCATTTTTAGCGCTTTCGAGCGGTCACACTAAACATGTGCCAATGTTTTTGGCTTCCTACTACAGTGGTCCCGTCTTCATCTCTTTCATGCAATGAAATGAGGTCGTAACCTTCGAATAAGCTTTCCACTTCCTTTTTTGTTAATGCGGTAATGTTTGGGTGCATTTCGGAGGTAACCCAGGAGTCTTTCACTCCCAAGAAATCGCCGCAGAAGATACCGCCCGGTTGTAATGCGCTGTCTATTTTTGTCCAGACTTGTTTGAAGCCTGTATCAGGGCAAAAGAACAAACTGGCATTTGCGATAACCAAGCTGCACTGAGGGTAATTAAATTCAGTAAAACAGCACTGCGAAACCGAAAATCGTTTATTACCTTCAAAGCGTGTTAAACAAGTTTTTACTGCATCTTCATTGCTATCACATGCGTGAACCTTAAATCCCTGTTCGAGTAGAAAGTGGCTGTCTCGACCTATTCCGCAGCCAATATCAAGAGCGACTTTGCCTTCTATCTTAAGTTGGTTTACGGCATTTTCCACGTTTGGGCGGTGAGGTTGGCTTAAAATTTTCTGATAGTATTCATTCCATTGCGCTGGCATTGAACTTCCTTATGTTGGTTGTGTCCCCTGCCCAAAACTAGCGTCCATTTTGTTTTGCTTGACTGGGGAGGTTTGCAGTATTGGCAGCTGTTATAGCTGATCTTCAATCGGTAATATTCCGGAGAACCAAGCGCCCATTTTTCGCCATACTCCTGCTTCTGGTTCGGAGTCGTATTCTTCGCCTGTTTTTACGTCGGTCCAGACAATGTCCCCGTCGCGCAGAGTTAAGGCATAGGCGTTACTCGACAGTTGATTCGGCAGTTGCTCCAGAAACATTTGCACATATTCTGGCTGTTCGATAACAACGGCCATTTCGGTATTCAAAGCGGCCGAACGTGGGTCCCAGTTCATCGAACCAACGAAAAGTGTTTTGTTATCAATCGTCATTGCTTTAGCGTGTAAACTTGCTCTGCTACTCCCCGTGAGGCTCCACTTACTTTTGAGTTTTGCGCTCGCTTTTACTTCCCAAAGCTTGATTCCAGCTTCGAGTAGATCTTTTCGATATTTTGCGTACCAACCATGCACGGCAAACACATCGTTAGACGCGAGGCTATTGGTCACAATCGTGATATCAACGCCTCGCTTGGCCGCGTTACTTAATGCTTGAGTACCTACTTCAGTTGGAACGAAATAGGGAGAGATGAGCACAAATGAATCCTCAACACTTTTAACCAGCTCCGTTAAATTATCAATAAGTTGGCTCTCTCGGGTCGCGACTTTATCGGGCAGATCAAACCATACTTTCGCTTCTCCCCAGTAGAGCTTGAGTTTGCCTTGTTTTAGATCTTGGTACATATCCAGTTGAGTGAAGTCATAGCGGCCGGTTGAAAACTTTTCCTCTAACCGGAGTTTATTGACCTGCTTTTGAATCGCTTGGTCGGTAATTTGCTGTGAATTCGGTGTAATCCATTCCATTGGTATCGAATAGGCGCTATTCCAGTAGAGGTCGAACTGATCGGCAGTTTGTTGTACCGCCTCACCATAGAGCAGAAGATCAAAATCACCAAACTCAACTTGCGATTCAAAAGAGAAGTATTCATTGCCGATATTTCTACCTCCGACAATGGCGGAAACACTGTCTGCAATCAGAGACTTATTGTGCATACGACGATTAAGACGTTCAAAATCGCTAGCAAGAGCGAACCAACGGGAGTCGCGATACTGATGCGGGTTAAATAAGCGGATTTCTATATTAGGATGTGCATTGAGGGCAGCCATCACATCGTCGTTTCGCTTTTGCATATCGTCAAGCAACAGCCTTACTCGAACACCACGCTTTGCCGCTTCATACAAGCGCCACGTTATTAGCTGACTCGTTTCGTCACCACGGTAAATATAGTATTGAAGATCAAGGCTTTTCTGGGCGGACTCGATCAAAGAGGTTCGAGCAAGAAGGGCATCGTGTCCCTGATTTAACGGTGCAAAGCCAGTTATGGACTTAGGGTCTCTCCCGTAAGCTTCAAAGTACTGCGCAAGAACAGAATCCTTTTGATAACCGAGCTGAAAGCTGGTGGACTTTTCACTGGCGTCATTCAACGATACGGATGAGCATGCCGATAAAATAGTGAGCAGCGAGGGGAAGAGCAACTTGGCGAGCGTTTGTAACAAAGCACATTTCCTTGTCTTACAGAGTGTTACCTACTCCAAATTATAGACTTAAGCTGACGCCACATGCACCCAGAACCGTTTGATAACGAGCGATTAATCAATGAATTGCCATAGAGCCTGCACTAAGTTCAACTTTTAGAGCGCAGATAATCATTTATTTTAATTATCATTATGGCCGTATTGGTCATAATCACTAATATCTGGTGATTATGACCAATAGCACACTGGATAAAATAATGCTTTTTATATAACCATATGATTTCTAATAAATAAATGCTTGGCATGTCATTTGCTGTTTAGAATAAAAGTTAAGTCAGAGCAACTTGCGCAGTTGGTTAATTTTTTGTTAATTTTATTAACTTTGAATTGGCAATAACTATCTAGTTCGCTGCTTAAAAGACTAGGCAAGTGCCGCTTTGATGTTTATTCAAATTCAATTCTCTCACCACCATGCTTACCGGGAGCAATGGACTGAATAAAAGTGTGGTGTTGAAAACAACAATAAAAAAGGATTTTCGATGTTAGCAAAACCCATATTACGTTGGCTTTTACCCTTCGTCGTCGTTGGAGGCTCTTATGCAGGATATGCTGCAATTGCCGCAACTGCGCCGGAAAAAGAGTCAACCAAAGATGCAATTACAGAACCTACTGTTCAGGCTTCTTCTCTTTTTCCTACCGATCACAAAGTGGTGATTACCAGTCACGGTGAATTAGTCCCTTTTGAAAAAACACACCTTTCCGCGCAAGTTAGTGGTGAAGTTAAAAGTTGGCACCCGAATTTTGTGACGGGTGGCATCGTAAAACGAGGAGAGGTTCTTTTCACAATTGAAAGTGACAACTATGAAGCGTCGGTTTTACAAGCTGAAGCCGATTTAGCTAGTGCACGCGCAAACTTGATTGAGGAACAAGCGAAAGCCGAAGTGGCAAAACGTCAGGCAAAGAGACTGAGCGATAAGCAAGTGACGGATCTGTATTTACGCAAGCCTCACGTTTTGAGCGCACAAGCGCAAGTGAAGTCGGCTCAAGCGGCACTCAAACGAGCAAAAAGAGAGTTAGAAAATTGCAAAGTAGTTGCACCTTACGATGCGCTGGTTGTTGAGCGTGATATTGGTGTTGGTCAATTTGTTACATCTGGTTCTCGAGTTGCCACGTTAAACAACATCGAAGTGGCAGAGGTGCACGTACCCATTGCCGGTTTTGATAGTGCATTTTTACCCGAATCCATTGGTGAACTCACTGCGACAGTGACGCAGCAAGGTGTGTTTTCTACCACTAGAGAAGGTCGAGTAGTTCGTGATCTAGGCATGATTGATAGCGCTACCCGAATGATTAACATGGTCATTCAAATCGCGGACCCATACGGTGTCGATAACCAGCAGCCTCCAATTAAATTCGGCTCCTACGTTGAAGTGAGCTTCACTGGTAAGGAACTTAAGCACATCTACCGCTTGCCACAGGAATTAGTTAAAAACCGTACCGTGTGGGTGGTGAATGGCGATAATCAACTTCAACCCAGAACTGTCACGGTTTTGAGAGCAGAAGGTGAGTTTTTGCTGGTGGGCGAAGGCTTAGAGCAAAGTGATAAGTTGGTACTGACCTTACCAGAGTACCCTCAAAAAGGCATGGCGGTACAAATCGCAAAAAAGAGTGACGACTCCGAAACCGTCGTACAGTAAGTAGGAGTTTGTCATGGAAGATACTAAACAAAAGGGCTTAATTGCCTATTTTGCGAATAACCCCGTCGCTGCCAACCTTTTGATGGTGTTCATCATTATCATGGGTGTGGTGAGTTTTCTCTTTATTCAAAGGCAGATGTTTCCGAATATTGAGGTGAACTACATTGATGTTCGTGCGGCTTATCCTGGCGCTTCTCCTCAAGAGATAGAAGAGAGTATTCTCGTTAAGGTCGAGGAATCGATTAAAGACGTCACCGGGATTAAAAAAGCAGTCTCAACGGCCTCTAGAGGTAGCGCGTATGTTTCTATCGAGGTAGACGTTAATGCCGATATCAAGCGTGTCTTAGATGATGTAAATCAACGTATTGATACCTTGTCTAACTTACCAGCGGGTATGGAACCAATCAATGTTTACCAAGTTGAATGGCGCCAAGATGTAATCGAAATGGGATTAGTCGGGGACCGACCGCTCGAGGAGCTTAAACCGATTGCTAAGCAAATCGAAGATGAATTACTTCAGTTAGAAAACGTCATGCTGGTGTATCTGAGTGCGCCAGAAGAAGAAATAGCGATTGAAGTTGACCCACTTGTTCTTCGTAAATACGACCTGACGTTGAGCGATATCAGCAGCGCGATCAGCCGTTACTCAGCCAACTTTTCTGCGGGCGAAGTAAAAACAAACTCAGGGATGATTGCAGTAAGGATTGAAAACCAATACTACCGTGGTGATGAGTTTAGAAATATTCCTGTAAAGCTTGGCGCAAATGGTGCAAAGGTTCTGTTGCAAGATATTGCCACAATAAAAGATGGCTTTACGGAAGAAGAGCGCTACTTTGAATACTCAGGTCAAAATGCGATCTACATGTCTGTTGAAGCAACTCGTGATCAGAACATTATCCCTGTTGCACAGTCCGTTCGTAATTATATTGAAGCAAAAAACAAGACATTGCCGCAGGATGTTAAGCTCAAAGTCTTGGTTGATACGACTTATTATTTAAATGGGCGTCTCGACATGATGTTGAAAAACTTGCTGCAAGGCGCTGCATTAGTCGCGATTATGCTGACCATTTTCCTACGTTTCCGCTTGGCTATGTGGGTAATGATCGGCTTACCAGTGTGTTTCCTTGGTGCGGTGATGATGATGCCAGCTTTGGGTATTACAGTGAACATCGTCTCGCTGTTCGCTTTCATCATGGTGCTCGGTATTGTAGTTGATGACGCCATCGTGATGGGAGAGAGCGCTTACAGCGAAATTGAAGAAAAAGGCGGTGGCGTCGAAAACGTGGTTCGTGGTGTAAAACGTGTTGCCACACCAGCCACTTTCGGTGTGTTAACCACAATTGCGGTGTTTGCCCCTTTCTTGTTGTCTAGCGGTATTGATAGTGCCTTCTTTTATGGTATCGCGGGGGTCGTGATTCTTTGTTTGATCTTCAGTTTGATTGAATCAAAGTTGATCCTACCAGCGCACTTGGCGCATACCCATTTTAAGCCAGTTAAACCAGGTGGCTGGCGTGACCGATTTAACCAACGTTTTTTTGGTTTTGTAAATGGTCCATATCGTAACTTTGTAACAACATGCACCCATTGGCGCTGGACAGTGTTTGCGGTGTTCTGTGGTTTACTGCTGATCAGCGCGGCTTTGATCAACGCGAATTATGTTCGGGTGATCCCTAACCCTAAAGTGCCGACTGACTATCCTGCGATCACTATTGAAATGAATGATACCGTTTCAAGTGAGCAGACAATCAGTGCACTCAAGACTATTGAACGTGTCATGCAAAAGATCGAATCTGAGACCATTGCAGAACATGGTCAAGGAATGATTCGTGATGTGCTGTCGTACAACAGAAGCCGCACCGAAGGTCGTGTATTAGTACCTCTGGTTGATGAAGAGTTACGCCCGTTCAATACATTTGAACTGGCTCGACGTTGGCGTGAAGCTATGCCTGTTATTCCAGGTATGAAGAGCATCAAAATCCGCGAGCAGAGTGCGGGTGGTGGTGACAGGGATGAGTTTGGCTACTTGTTGTTTGGTTCTAACATCAATGAGCTCAACGAGGCTGGGCGTTACTTGATAGAGCGTTTACAGCAGGAAGAAGGGTTATATGATATTTCATCTTCTATTGATTCTGGAAGCAAAGAAGTACTCCTGTCTCTTGCGCCTGTAGCGTACGATCTCGGTCTGGATCTTACCATGATCGCAGAGCAAGTTGGTGGCAGCTTTTATGGTGGCGAAGCACAGCGCATTATTCGTGATGGTGAAGAAATTAAAGTTATGGTGCGTTACCCGCAATTGACGCGTGAAGCATTCTCATCATTGCGTTACGCTGTGATTACCACACCAGCAGGTAAGAAGGTCATGCTAGGTGATGTGGTGAAGATCAACGAGCAGCCGGGCGTGAGTAGCATTCGACGTGAAGGCGGGTATCAAACCGTTTATGTCTATGGTTCGATAGACGAAGAATTGGTTGAACCTCAAGAAATCGTGAAGGTCATTGACGACAATATCTTACCGGATATGAAGCAAGCGTTCTCGAGTGTGAAAACAGAATTGGGTGGTGATATTGAAGAGCAGGCTGCGCAGCGTAATGAACAGATTTTGTTCTTTATTGCAGGCATGATCATCGTCTACA
The DNA here is from genome assembly GCF_033339395.1 of Vibrio sp. 397. Lineage (NCBI taxonomy): Bacteria > Pseudomonadati > Pseudomonadota > Gammaproteobacteria > Vibrionales > Vibrionaceae > Vibrio > Vibrio sp. 397. Next base: position 15,946 of record NZ_JAWOUN010000035.1, read on the forward strand.
TCTTGTTAGCTGTACCGTTAAAAAGTTATACCCAACCTTTGATTGTAATGTCCGTCATTCCGTTTAGTCTGACGGGGGCGATTTGGGGCCATTTCTGGCTAGGTTTAGACATCAGTATGATGTCGACATTTGGTTTGATCGCCGCTGCTGGCGTGGTTATCAACGACTCTCTGGTTATGACAGATTACGTAAACCAAGTGAGAGAAAAGGGTATGAACATCAAACAAGCGGTTGTTGAGGCGGGTTGTGCTCGTTTTCGAGCTATCACGCTCACCTCAATAACGACGTTTGCGGGTGTATTGCCGATAATGTTTGAAACGAGTTTGCAGGCGCGTTTTGTCATACCGATGGCTGTCGCTTTGGGCTTTGCGGTGTTGTACGCAACGGTTCTGACTTTAGTGTTGGTGCCTTGTTTGTATTTAATGCTTGAAGATATGAAAAATATTTTCAGATCGATTAAGAGGTTTATCCATCGTTTGATTAATCGTTTCAGAAAGTCGCCAGTGACGTCGAGCGTTGAAGCAAGCGTATCGAGTTAACAAGCTTGATGTTAACGATTAGGAGCAGCCTTCGGGCTGCTTTTTTGTTTTCAGCCCTAAACCACCTACTTCAGTAGGTGGTTATCATCCGTTTCGGCTTTGCCTGTAAAACTAC
>NZ_JAWOUN010000036.1:0-11974 GCF_033339395.1 Vibrio sp. 397
GGCACGGTCTCGGTCAACCCGGACGGCAGCGTCACTTACACGCCAAACGACAACTTCCACGGTACAGACAGCTTCACGTACATCGTTACCTCCGGTGGGGTATCGGAATTCACCACGGTGAACGTCGATGTGACGCCAGTGAATGACGCGCCAGTGGCAAAAGATGATACCGCTGTCACTGACGAAGACACGCCAGTGACGATTGATGTTCTGCCAAACGACACCGATATTGATGGCGATAAGCTGTCTATCCAATCGGCGTCTGTGCCGAGTGAGCAAGGGACAGTCGAGATTGTTGACGGCAAACTGGTCTTCACGCCGGCTGAGAACTTCCATGGTGACGCTGAAATCACTTACACCATCACCGATGGTGCACTGACTGACCAAGCGACGGTCACCGTCACCGTGAATGCGGTGAACGACACACCTGTGGTTGAAAGCAACATCGCAGACCAAACCTTGGCGGAAGATTTCACGCCATACACCATCGATCTAAATACCGCATTCAGTGATGTGGATAACGCCGATGGTGAGTTAACGTTTAGCGTCTCAGGTAACAGTAATGTCAATGTCTCAATAGAAAATGGCATCGCGACCATTAGCCCAACGGCAGACTGGAACGGCTCAGAAGCGTTAACCTTTACGGCTACCGATCCAAGCGGTGAAAGCGTCAGCCAAACGGTAAACTTTATGGTTGCGCCTGTGGCAGATATTGAATCTGACCGCGCGACGGTTGTGGAAGACACGCCGACCATCATTAACGTCCTAGGTAACGACACGTTTGAAGGCGACGACAAAGTGGTGTCGCTGGATACCAATAACGGCCCAGCCAACGGCACGGTCTCGGTCAACCCGGACGGCAGCGTCACTTACACGCCAAACGACAACTACCACGGGGCTGACAGCTTCACCTACATCGTTACCTCCGGTGGGGTATCGGAGTCCACCACGGTGAACGTCGATGTCACACCAGTCAATGATGCGCCAGTGGCAAACGATGACGCGGCAACAACACAAGAAGATACCGCTGTCACGATTGATGTCCTACCAAACGACACTGATATTGATGGTGATACGCTGTCTATCCAATCGGCGTCTGTACCTGAAGCGCAAGGCACAGTCGAGATTGTTGACGGCAAATTGGTGTTCACACCGGCCGAGAACTTCCATGGCGACGCCGAAATTACTTACACCGTTACGGATGGTTCACTGACTGACCAAGCAACGGTCAACGTCACCGTGAATGCGGTGAACGACACGCCTGTGGTTGAAAGCAGCATTGCAGACCAAACCTTGGCGGAAGACTTTACGCCATACAGCATCGATCTAAACACCGCTTTCAGTGATGTGGATAATGTTGATGGCGAGCTGAGTTTCAGTGTTTCTGGCAACAGCAACATTCAAGTGGCGATCGTCAACGGTATTGCTACGTTCACTCCAACGGCAGACTGGAACGGCTCAGAAGCGCTGACGTTTACGGCCACCGATCCAAGCGGCGAAAGCGTTAGCCAAACGGTGAACTTCACGGTAGCCCCTGTGGCGGACATCGTGGCAGACAACGCGACGGTTGTGGAAGACACGCCGACCATCATTAACGTCCTAGGTAACGACACGTTTGAAGGCGACGACAAAGTGGTGTCACTGGATACCAATAACGGTCCAGCCAACGGCACGGTCTCGGTCAACCCGGATGGCAGCGTCACTTACACGCCAAACGACAACTACCACGGTACAGACAGCTTCACCTACATCGTTACCTCTGGTGGCGTCAGTGAGTCCACCACGGTGAACGTCGATGTCACGCCAGTGAACGACAAACCTGACAGTGAAGACTTTACGCATGTGGCCGATGATCAGCTTACGCACGTTGTGTTTGATACCGATACGAAGCCTCTGGGTCGCGGTGACTCTCAAGATCATATCGCGGATGTTGAAGACGACTTAAAAGGCAACGATCTACATGTCCGAATTACTGAACTGCCAACCTCAGGTACGTTGTTCTTTAAAGATAGTGATGGTGAGTTGCACGAAATTAAAGAAGTAAGCGATACGCTTTATGACAAAGACAGCCTTTACTATGAAGCTGATAATGTGGGTTTCTTATTAGGTATCAAGGATCGCCCAGATACACTAAATAGTTCCGAGTCTACAACAGATTTCAATAATTGGGGGCTAAGTGAGGACGGAGGTCCATCACACTCCCGTACTGAGCATTTAGCAAATGGAGCTTCTATCACCATTTCTTCTGATAGCGGTGAGCTTGCGCAGTACAACCGCCAGGTGTCACACATCGGCAATGGTATCGCTGACAATGATGGGCAGGGTATTGAGAAAGGTGAAACGATTACGATCGATTTGTCTAATAATCCTGTGGGCAGCGTAAACCTTGGCTTAGATGGATTAGGTGGATTGTTTGATTACGGTGATGACAACGCAGCACTTATTACGGTTACATACTTAGATTCAAATAATGTCCAACAGACTCAAACGTTCGAGTTTTTGAAGCCTGAAGGCAACTTCATGCTATTCCAAGAAACAAGCGTTGGTTATGGGAAAGAGCTAGCTCTTCCTGAAGGTTCGGTCATTACTCAGTTAGATTTTTCTACGAAAAATGAAGGGAACTGGGAGTTACGTTATGTAGAAGGTGTACCTGCCGAAGACAGCTTTGGATATGTGGCAGTCGACTCTGAAAATGGCGTTAGCGATCCATCTACAGTCAATATCGTTAATGAAATGCTAGATGGTAATATTGCTGAAAATGGGCCAAGCCTGTCTGTGGTCGGTGATAGCGTGACTGAGGGTGACAATGTCACGTTCTCGGTTGTTCTAAATGAAACCACTAGCACTGCCGTTAAGTACCAAGTTGATATGCTTGCTCAAGGTTCTTCAGTTGATAAGAATGACGTAAATCTATCAAATGCAACCTATACAAATGGTGTTGTTTTCTTAGGTGGTTACTTGATTGTTCCTGCAGGTATAAGTAGCTTCGAAATATCGATTCCGACTATTGATGACTTGGTTGTGGAAAGCAGCGAAACGGTCGTTCTTGAGCTCGGAGGTGAAACGGGGACGGCAACAGTTCTTGATAATGATAGTACAGAACTTAGCGTAATAGATGCTGGCGATGTAATTGAAGGAACTGACGCAATATTTACCGTTTTACTCTCTAACCCTGTTCAAGAGGCCGTTGTCGTCAATCTGAAGTCAACAACAAATGATAGCTATACTGCGGAAGATGTTGATCTAGGCACTATGGTAGTGACCTATGTGGATACTCATGGTCAAACTCAAACGTTAGATATAGCGCCTAATGGAGACGTTACTATACCTCCAGGTGTCGCTGAAATTAAAGTCGTAGTCCCGACCAAACTAGATAATGTCCATGAAGGTGATGAGAGCTTTGGTCTGACGGTTACGGAAATCGGTAGTGTCAGCAGTAATGGTATTGCAACTGGTAACGCAAATATTGTGGATTCTGATCCTGCACCTTCAGTTAGTATTAGTGCCGATCAAAATAGCGTAAATGAAGGTGAAACGGCAGGCTTTACGCTGACACTTGATAAAGTTGCAGATGAGAGTGTTACGGTTCATGTCGAATATAGTGGCGTGGCCCAAGATGGAAAAGATTTTGTTGGCGTTCTGAGTGTTGAAGTTCCTGCGGGTCAATCTTCAGCTGCTCTTGACTTACTGACGGTCACCGATGGTATTTATGAGGGCGCAGAATCTTTCACAGTAACCATTAAAGAGGTTGATGGCGCTGATGCGAGCATTGCTTCAAATAACAGCGCAAGTGTTGTGATCGTTGATGCCCAAAGTGCACCGAAAGTGACTATTAGCTCAGATCAATCCTCAGTTGATGAAGGTAGTGATGCAAAATTTATCGTCAACATTGACCAAAAAGCAGATGAAGATGTACTGGTAACATTCACAATCGGAGGGAATGTTGATGACAAAGATTATATTGCTCCAAGTACGTACACAGTCACGATTCCAGCGGGTAAAACGTCGGCGCCGATTGATATAAAAACTCTCGATGATGGTATTTACGAAGATCTTGAAAACCTAACCGTGACTCTAATTGATACGGTTGGTGCAGATTCGACGCTTGCAAGTGACTCGAATGAAGCAACAGTCTCTATTATAGATGCTCAGCACGCTCCAGAGTTTATTTCTGGCGGCGATAGTGCTGGTGACAAACCAAATGATGATGTTTACGACTTCGGGTCAGTTAACGAAAACACGGTGAGTGGGGCCGTTATCGGCACGGTCGTTGCTGAAGATCACGATAATGACGTGCTTGTATACCGCTTTGCAGATGGCTCGAGCACTAATGGTATTTTTGATATCGACCCGACAAGTGGAGAGATTTCATTAAACAAGACAATCGATGATGTTGACTTGGGCGATTATACGCTTCAGGTTGAGGTTATCGATGGAACTGGCGGGATTGATACTGCCGAGGTAAATGTTTCTCTGGTAAATGTGAATGATGCTCCTGAATCTTCGCCTTCAGTGGTTGAGATGAATGAAGATACTCAAGTGATGCTTGATTGGTCATCATTCGGTATTAGCGATGTGGACTCTGATGTATCAGATCTATCCGTCCAAATTACAACGCTTCCTAGCGATGGCTCATTAGAGTACAGAGATTCGCAAGGCGATTGGCAGTCTGTACAAATCGATCAAGTCCTCGATAAATCGCTTTTTGAGGAAAACGGTGTTCGTTTTGTACCTGAATTAAATGAATCAGGCAGTGACAGCTTCGGCGGAAATCAAGTCGGAGATCAGGAATCTAGTTACGCTCAAATTGGTTTTAAACCGACAGATGGGCAGAGCTCTGGTCAAGAGTCGACACTGACAATAGACGTGAACCCTGTAGCTGACAAACCGAACTTAATTGCAGTGACGCCATTAAACTCATTGCCTCAACAAGAGTTTAACGTTACGACATGGAGTAATGTTCAAGTTGGTTCTAGTGATGGTATGGGGGTCAATGGAGAGACTCTAATCTCAGCGATCAACGCTCTTAATGAAGCCGATGGTACTCGATTGAGTTGGGCAAATGTGGAAGATTTAGGGACTCATGCAACCTTGGCAAATGAGGCCGTTCTAGTCACATCTCTTGTTTATCTCGAAGCTGGCTCGAGTTACGACTTTGTCGGTCAAGCCGATGATAGCCTTGCAATCAAGTTGGGTGGTACGTTACTTGATCAAGCTCGTTGGGGGAGCTACAGTGGTGATATTAAGGGAGCTAGCTTTACCCCTTCGGTATCTGGCTTTTATCCAATTGAAATTTATCACCATAACCAAAGTGGTCCGGGTAACTTTAATGTGGATGTATCCATTAATGGACAAGCGCCTGTCAACCTGAGCAATAGTAGTCTTTACGTAGTTAGTGATGAAAGTGCACTAGAAGCAACTGATATCAGAACGTCTGAACTACAAGAAGTTAATGGTGTTGCGTTTTACGAAACATACCAGCTGAACGAAGGGTTACAAGATACAGCGATACCTCTCTCTGAAATTAAAGCAAGCTTAAATGATACAGATGGCTCTGAATCACTTAAAGTCACGCTAACTGGCTTACCTGTAGGTGCGATCCTTTCAGATGGAAATAGTTCTATTACTGTCGCAACTATTGATGAAGAACTGGACGTGACAAGTTGGGCATTAGATGCACTTACTGTGACTCCACCTGCGGGCTCCCATGATGACTTCACTATCAATTTGACTGCAACGAGTACAGAAAGCTCGAATGGTGATTCAGCAGAATCTAACTTGGCGATCAATGTTGTAGTACATGAGAACTTACCGACGGAAACGGAAAGTGATTTGGGCGAAACCATAGAAGACAATACTCTACAAGGGAATGTATTGCTTAATGACTCTGACGGCGACAATATTCTGATGGTAGATCATCTTACTATCGATGGTGCTGATTACGAGGTAGGCGAAAGTGTTTCTTTGACTAGTGGTACGTTACTAGTAAACCGAGATGGTAGTTACATATTTGAACCTGCTGAGCATTGGTCAGGTGACGTTCCATTAATTAGCTATACCACAAATACTGGCGTAACAAATACACTTGATATCAATGTTGTTGCTATCGCAGATGCACCTACGATCACGATCAATGTTGGCGACTTAGTTAAACGAGATGCTATTGATCCAAACCATCACTTAGCTACATCGGCAATAAATAATACCAATACCGAAAATGAGGCTGTCGCAGCCAACCTTGGGTTGGATAATGCAGTACCTAAAATTAATACACACGCTGGTGTTGTGTTGGGAGTCAATACTGACTTAAGTGACACCGACAGCTTGTTTGTTGGGACAGATTTCAACGATGTATTCTATGGTGGCGGTGGCGATGACGTATTTGTTGGCGGTGGTAACAATGATACGTTTTATGGTGATGACGCGACCAGTCTCACTCTGCATGATGGTAAAGATACAGTCTACTTAACAGGGAACTTTGATGACTACAAAATGACCTTCAAAGACGATCATGGAGGTAAAGTTCCATATTGGATTTTATTAGATAGTCGTTCTATCGATTCGGTAAACGATCATACAGGTAGTGATGACCGAGGTGATCATTTATATGAAATTGAACGCGTTGTTTTTGCAGACAAAATTGTTGATTTGAAACCTGATGGCACTTATGAAGTGCTTCAAGATCGCTGGATTTCGGTCGATGTGGATGTTGATCTAGTTGATGTCGATGGAAGTGAGGATTTAGCGCAGACTGCTCTTGTACAAGATCTACCAGACGGTGTTGACGTGTATGTTGATGGGGTCGCAATTAAGCAAGATTCAAATGGAGATTACCCTGTCACTCTTGGTACAGATGGTAAGCTTTCCCTGGATATCAGAGTGCCATTCGATTATGAAGGCAGCTTAGAGTTCCCGCTAAGCGTTACTGCTACGTCTGTTGAAGGATCAAATAATGACGCAGCTTCAACAACTGAATCCGTTGAGCTTACAGCTCGTGACTATGTGTTGGAGTCGGGATCGCATGGGAATGATCAGATAACGGGTAGTGACGATCACGATATTATTGTTGGTGATGTTCAAGGATTGGAGATCATTGCAGGTCAGGACTACAACATCGCATTTGTTCTGGACACTTCAGGGAGCATGGGTAACTGGGTAGGAACTGCGAAGCAAGAAGTGCTAGATGTGTTTGATGAGCTGTTAAGTGCGGTAAATCAAGGAGAGAAGCCAGGGACAGTGAATATTCACCTTAGTGAATTTGCTTCAAGTGCATCAGCGGTGATTTCTGTTGACTTGAGTTCTCTTACAGCAAGAAAAGAGTTTGTAGAAGAGTTGAATCGTGTAATTGATGATGAGGGTTCTGGCGGCACAAACTATGAGGCGGGCTTACAGTCGGCCGTTGAATGGTTCAGCAGTCAACCTAACCCTAATGGCCAAAATATCACGTACTTTGTTACGGATGGTCAACCAAATAGAGCAACATACCTCTATGGTGTAGCACCGAGTGAATTCTCGAAAGTGATTTTGGACGTCGATAATTCTGGCAAGCTTGTTACCCTGCAAGATATTGCGAGTAAAAACAATTACTCATACGGACAAACCGTTACCTACAAAGGTGATGTCGTTATAGATAGTTACGGTAAGGTTTATTCACCGCTAACAGGAAGAATCCTTGGCGATATCGACAGATATTATGGCTCTATCCGTTATTACGATGAAGGGAATAGCTCGACACAAGCTCAACACATGTATCAAGTACTAGCGGCATTGTCCTCTATAGAAGCGATAGGTCTTGGGAGTGGCGTTGATGAACATACACTCAAGCAGTATGACACTGATGGTGTGGTAGAGTCAGATATTGATGTTACTAAGCTTGCTGAAACGATATTGGGTCAAGATGTACCTCTCAAACAAGGTTCAGACACTATTCAAGGAGGTGAAGGTAACGATATCTTGTTAGGTGACTTAATTGAGTTTGGTGGTAATGAACAAGGCTTAAGTGCGATTCAATCACATGTGGCGCAGCAAACGGGTCAGGATGTGTCTACCGTTGACGGCGAAGATATACATGAGTACGTTAGAAATAACTTGGAAGAATTCAACCAAAGTCACCAAGGAGATAAATCGGATAATTTATATGGCGGCGCTGGTGATGACTTACTATTTGGTCACGGTGGCAACGACATACTCGTTGGCGGTGAAGGGGATGATATTCTGATTGGTGGTTTAGGTAGTGATACTTTAACAGGGTCAGAAGGGGCGGACATCTTTAAGTGGAGTGAAGTCACTAACGATGTTGATACTGTCACTGACTTCAATAAAAATGAAGACGCTCTAGACTTCTCAGATCTGTTTGACGACTTATCTAAAGATGAAATTGGAGAGCTTCTTAATGATCTTCAATCAGGTGATCATACTGGTGATGTCGGAGAGTATCATGTAGAAGTGGCACCAGACGGGGGATCTGAGGCAAACCTGAGTATTACAAAAGGGAGCTCGACATTGGACATCCATTTTGACGGTGCAAGTGTTGATGATGTGACTCAAAGCTTAATTGCGAGTTTAGAAGCTCAGTACAAAGACATGTAGTAGCGCTAAACTGTAGTCAAATTTAAAATCAAAAAAGGTCTAGCAATTTGCTAGACCTTTTATTTTTACGGTCTGTTTATTGTTGTGCTAGCTTTTTGGAAGTGTTGTGAAAACGGTCCATTCTTTCTTCACTTCACCCTTGTGGCCAATCACTGTTGCGGTTACTCGACGGTTCAATGCGTGACTAACTTGGTCTGTACCTTGTGTCGCAAGTACTGTGTCTCCATAGCCGACAATGGTAACTCTATCTCCACTAATGCCGTTCTTCATGAGCTCTTTTCTAACGTTTTCAGCGCGGCGCTTAGATAAGTCAAGATTATGTTCTGCAGTACCAGTGCGACTAGCATAACCTTGAATCTCTATAGACGTGTTCGGGTACTCTTTCAAAAAGTCGGATAGTTCAAGAATTTGTTGCGTAAAGATAGGGTTGATCACATCGGAATCGTTCGCAAATAGTACTCGAATTTGCATTTCTTGTGAGGAGTCAACGTACGAACCACAACCGTCGTTGTCTATTTCGGCACCCAAAGGTGTACCCGGGCACAAATCTCGCTCGTTAATGACTCCGTCAGAGTCATCATCTATATGATCAGCCCACTGATCGGCAATTGGGGTATCTATGTAATCATATTCATCACCACGATCTGATGAACTGCATGCGGAGAGCATTAATGAGAGTGTAATAAAAGCTATGTGTTTCATAATTAATACTCCACTTCTTCTAGCCATTCTTTAGGCATTTCAACCCTTAATGCACTCAACAGTTGCCCAGTTGCGTTCATCACTCGATATTTGGCGTACTGCTCTGCGTATTTAGAATCTAAGTAGTCTTTACGCGCCTCAAAGAGCTCGTTTTCAGTGTTCAATAGATCAAGCAGTGTTCGTTTACCGATGCGATATTGCTTCTCGTAAGCAATTACGGTTTCAGACGCAGAGTCTACATGATCTGATAGAAACTCTTTTTGTTGTAATGTTAAATCAAGCGCACTCCAAGAAAGCCTTAACCCTTCTTCAACATTGCGATAGGCACCTTCACGCAAGTCTTTTGCTTTATTTAGCTGGTAGGCAAAGTTTTCTGAGTTCGCTGCATCACTGCCACCATTGAATAGGTTGTAGCGTAGACGCAGCATGGCAAGTGTCTCATCACTTCGACCTTTTAAACCATCAGCGTCGTCACGCCATGTTTGCGAAGCTTCAATTGAAATGGTTGGGTAATTAACACCTTTAGACTGTTTGTATTGAAACTTAGCCGAGTCTACGTCTGCGAGCGCCACTTGAATAACGGGATGAAGTTCAAATGCCAAGCCTACCGCTTCATCAACCGTGTACGGGATAAAGTTTTGGTCCGCTCTCGGAAAGATTAACCCTTGTGGTGTTTGACCGACTAAACGAGTGAACATCGTGTGAGAGTCATACAGGTTATTTTGAGCAGCAGCTAAGTTTCCGTGTGCTTTTGCCAAACGTGCTTCTACCTGCGTCAAGTCAGCAGTAGAGCCGATACCCGAGTTGACTCGTTTTTTAATGTCATCGTAAATATCTTTATGAACAGCAAGGTTGTTTTCTGAAAGCTTTAGGACTTCATACGCTTTAACAGCGTCCAAGTACACTTTAGTCACTTCAAGTGCCTTATCTGAAGCATCTGCTAAGAGTTGAAATCTAACAGATTCAGCATCAGCTGCGGTTCGATCAATATCATTTAACGTAGCGCTACCATCCCATATTAGTTGGGTCAGTGTCACTGAAGCTTCCTTTCGAGTGTAATCCGTGTCTCCTCGACCAACTTCATCTGACGGGTCTAATCCTTCATATCCAATTCCAGCATCTAGATCAACAGAGGGGAGGTAAGCACCTGATGAAGCTTCATTTATGTACTTCTGGCTCATAAACTCGTTAAATGCACTTTTAATATCGGGGTTATTTTGTAGCGTCTGTGCAACCGCTTGCTCTAGAGTTTGACCGAAAACTGGTGAAGACACTATTAAGCAACAGCAGGCTATATGTACTCGATTCCATCTCACGTTAGTTCTCCTAAAATCATGTCGCTCTTATTCTGTTTCATATTTGAGACGAGAAGTTACAAACAATGAATTTTCTTAGTGCGTATTATCAACTTGTTGATGTTTAAATGTTTAATTCAATAAAAAACAACAATCTTACTCTCTAAACTCTAGCATACGAGGCAAAGCTTGCTTGGTAAGTGGTCGATTTTTTCGTAGAAAACCTTTTTATCTTAAGAGCATAGCGGAAACTGGTTTAAATGAAGGCAAATTCTTCGGTTATTTTCCTTATTACTCTCAAAAAACTAAATCCTCTTGGAATAAAACGAAAAATTCATATTTTGTCTAAACTATAGACGTGTTTAGTGCAGTAACAAGCCTTTAATTAAACTAATACAAGGATGAAGAGCATGGATCGAGTAGCGTTAAGTTCATTGATGAGCAATGTCGTGGTTATAGGGCTTGATGGGAACCTGAGAAGTCTTGAAAGTGGTCAGCTACCTCAGCCTGGTGAATTAATTATTGAGGAAGTTTCTGATACATCAGAATTAATTGTACAACAGGTAACACCGCAAGGTAGTTCAATTAACGTTACTGATGATGTCACTGCGCTAATCGAGGCTATCGCTAGTGGAGAAGACCCGGCTGCTCTTGGTGAGGATTTTGAGCCAGCTGCTGGTGAGGAAAGTGGTTCTAGCCCCCAAAATACTGGTGCAATAGATCGTACTGGCGCTGAATTGTTGGCTAGTACGAATTTTGAGACCGTCGGTATTGATGGAATCGGACTATCTACAACTCAAGCACTATCTTTGTTGGATCTTTTCAGAGTAATTAATGGCCCTGTACCACCGACTATCTTAGTTCAAGAAATATCTAGTCCGACTATCAACGAAGGTGACCAAGTTGTATTCGATATTACTCTAAGTCAAACAACTGAAGACAATACTGATGTCATTCTTTCTCTCCTTGATGGAACCGCAACAGGCGGCTCAGCTGACGAGAACGGGAGTGACTACGTCAATGAGCGTGTCCTCATAACATTTTCTGATGGTACAACAGAAGAAGTTTCAGTCGGTGAAAGCGGAACCTTTACCATTTCGATCCCACCGGGTGAAAGTGACTTTACGGTCTCTATAGACTCTATTGACGACTCTGTATTTGAAGGCCCAGAAACGTTTACGCTCTCTGGCACGACAGAAGAACAAAGCACACCTGTTACTGGGACTGCCACTATTTTAGATGATGGTAGTGGACCTGGCTCAAATCCTGATGATGATCGCCCAGCGGTAACGATGAGTGATGCAGGTACGGTTAATGAGGGTGAGACAGCGAACTTCAAAGTGACGCTGTCGAATGCCTCCGAGTCCACTGTTCAAGTCGAGCTAGGC
>NZ_JAWOUN010000037.1:0-11158 GCF_033339395.1 Vibrio sp. 397
CAGCAGAAACCATTTCTGTTTTTGGCCGATACAAACAGGCTTGGAGTCCCAACGCACCAATCGCTTTGGTAGCTTATATCTTAACCAATGACGACTTGTTGCAATGATCTTAACGTCTTTTTTCGTTAAACCGACTTCTTCGTATAACTCCCTGAACATGGCTTGTTCAGGGGTTTCACCTTCGTCAATCCCACCTTGTGGAAATTGCCATGAGTGTTGCCCGTATCGTTTAGCCCAGAAGACCTGACCATGGTTATTACATATCACAATACCAACATTAAGTCGGTAACCATCGCCATCTATCACTGGCTAACCTCTATGAATAAATTTTTTATTACCGTGATTTTTCCACATATCCCCATTACTAGCAAACTTACTGATGTGATATGAGCAAGATTTATTACCTTTTCAGCATTTTTGGATATCTTTTAATCAAACCATACCTTATCAACACAAGAGTGAGACATTGCCCACATTTATTCACCTTTTCTGTGAATAACTTTGTGAAGAATTCAATTCAAATGAGTAATTCAGTTCAATCCCATCAAATGAAAAACAAATGAATAAACAAAAAAACAAACATAACACATTGATAAAAAAGTATTTATTTTTAAAAATAACGATAATTCGATCTTCAATTTCTTGATGATCTTTTCACCAAACTCAGATCGGTCAAAGATCCACCAACAGGCTATTTATCCACACTTACCTGCTATTCGTTTAGATAATTACAACAAAATCAACCCCAAAAATGCATTTTAACCCCTGTTTATTCATACAGACCTCGTCAGGATCTTATCAATACCTCCTCCACCTGTGGATAAGTTATGAATTGATCATTCTTACACCGCCTCGGTGAAATCTTAAACAGTAGATTTGGTCGGAGTTTGATAAACTATATTTTTTGTAATACCACCTTGTAACTATGAAACCAGAACCACAAACAGAAGCAGAGCTATTGGAACGAGCGCATGATATGGCAGGACTCAGTTTTGCTGAGTTGGCCGCCGAGGCGAATATGATTGTTCCTGAAAACTTAAAACGTGATAAAGGTTGGGTGGGTCAATTACTCGAATGGCACTTGGGCGCTCCAGCAGGCAGTAAACCTCAACAAGATTTCGCAAAACTAGGGATCGAGTTGAAAAGTATTCCGATTAGTTACTCTGGCAAACCTTTAGAAACAACCTTTGTTTCTGTGGCCCCCCTCACTGGTGTTCATGGTCTTACATGGGAAACAAGTCATGTTCGAAACAAGCTATCTCGTGTGCTTTGGGTACCCGTAGAAGGAGAACGAGAAACCCCACTCGCTGAAAGACGTGTGGGCAGTCCACTCATTTGGTCACCAGATGAAGAAGAAGAACGGATTTTGCGAAATGACTGGGAAGAGTTAATGGAGATGATCGTCTTGGGAAGATTTGATCAAATTTCCGCCAGACACGGAGAAGCGCTGCATCTTCGCCCTAAAGCCGCAAATGCAAAAGCGCTCACCGAAGCATACAACTCAAATGGTAAGCCGATGAAAACTCTGCCCCGAGGCTTTTACCTTAGAACACAGTTTACTGAACAGATCTTACTCAAGCACTACATTAACACTCAACCAGAATAAAACCATATCAGCTATTTAGTGCGTCACGAGCGATAACTCAATATCGCAGTACGAGGCTGCCTCTTCAGTGCCACATTCGTCATACGCATTGCGCAGCCTTAAATACGCTTTATCGACCCCTAGCCTCAATAGTTCTTCTTTTACTAAGTCTAGAGAGCCAAAATGTATCGGGTCTTCACCGTCTTTAATCGGCTCAAGTTGATGCTTGTACTCCACAGCTAAAAGATAGTCAGAGACATCAGAACACCCAATCACAAATACTTTGGGAGTTTTATAAGTATCTTTATGTGGACCATGTAGCCACATGTCCAATTGATGCTTCTGCATAACATACCTCCTTCACACGATCATTTAAGTGTAGTTAGGCTAACTGTAGCTTTCGAGTTTGCTCTTCCTTTATACGTAAATCATTTGCGATTGCGGCTAAAAATCCCCTATATTGGAGTCACTTATTTAGTCGGTAACTCTTCAAGGACGTGATATGCAATACACAAAACTACCGCACTCATCACTTGAGATCAGTAAAATCTGCCTCGGCACTATGACGTTTGGCGAGCAAAACACAGAAAAGGACGCCTTTGAGCAGCTCGACTTTGCCCTCGATCATGGGGTGAACTTCATCGATACCGCAGAGATGTACCCTGTACCGCCAAACTCGGAAACACAAGGGCTCACCGAGCAATACATCGGTAATTGGTTAGCAAAAAGCGGCAAAAGAGAAAAAGTAGTACTGGCAACAAAAGTGGCAGGCCCTCGAAATGTTCCTCACATTAGAGACAACATGAGCCTTAATCGTCGCCACATCCATACAGCAATTGATGACAGCCTTAATCGTCTACAAACCGATTATGTCGATTTGTACCAACTACATTGGCCGCAGCGTCAAACCAACTGCTTTGGTCAACTCAACTACCCATACCCTGACAAACAAGAAGAAGTCACGTTAATTGAAACGTTGGAAGCGCTTACTGAATTAGTGAATGCAGGTAAAGTGCGCTATATCGGCGTATCCAACGAGACGCCGTGGGGTGTGATGTCGCTATTGCGTTTGGCAGAAAAACACGATTTGCCAAGAATTGTCTCCATTCAAAACCCATATAACTTATTGAACCGCAGCTTCGAAGTTGGCTTGTCTGAAATCAGCCATTACGAAGGCGTTCAGTTACTTGCCTACTCTCCTTTGGCATTTGGCTGCCTGAGTGGTAAATACCTAAACGGGGCAAAACCTGAAGGCGCTCGATGCACTAAGTGGGAGCGTTTTGCGCGCTACTTCACTCCGCAAGGTGTTAAAGCGACCGAAGCTTACGTCAATTTAGCTCAAGAGCATGGTCTAAACCCTGCACAAATGGCGCTCGCGTTTGTCAATCAGCGTCCATTTGTTGCTTCTAACATTATCGGAGCAACAAACCTAGACCAATTAAAAGCCAATATCGACAGTATTGATTTGCAACTTAGCGACGAACTACTTACTGAAATTCAAGCAATAGGTACAACTTACTCGAATCCTTGCCCTTAACAGTACCACCTTCAAACGAAAACAGCTGATCTTCAAGATCAGCTGTTTATCCAATGAAGTCATACTTCATATAAAAAGTTAAGCGTGTTGAATGACTCGTTAGCAACTCAGTCAGCCCAACACGCTAACGATTACGTCATTATTCGCGACGTTAAGACTCGACGAAGGTGACGAACTCGACGTTCAACTTTTACTGCATCCGGAACATTGGCACGTGTAGAACGACCATCGCGATCTAAACCAATATCTCTCAATAGATGAACATTCGTCCATGGAATATCATGAGCAGTTCGGCGTATGGTGCGCTGCCATTGTTTTTCTTCGCGTTTAAGGTCTGCTTTCAATAGCAAAGTGGCCAATTGTAGGTAAATAGAGTGACGCATAATATTTTCTCCGATTATCGATGTATTCGACTGGGAAAAAATAGTGCGTAAAATGAACAGAAATATTCTGTTGATACTAAGCCGCTACTTTCCCGCAGCCTAGTAATAAATATGATAGGTTACGGATTAATTTTTATCTTGTGAGCCAGTGGTATTGGTATCATCCGATTTAAGGATTATCGGAGCGATAGGCATACGATCAGCGCAAGCAGTGGTGTTAACAACGTAATGTTTCATCTTGCGCCTCCTAGCTAAAAATTAATCCGTTTATGAAAGGTATAACTCATTGAGTTACGGTTAAATTGTAAGCTTTGATGAATATATATCAAACATTTTTTGCCTTTTTGATTAAAAACAAATCAATACACCGCAATTTAGTTTCATATACTTTTACGTATAACATATTCACCTGAGGAATATATAAATTTGCGGATTTTATAAATCAAACCAAACAAAAATAAAAAGAGCGGCTCTGTGGCCACTCTCTTTTATTGTATTTATTCGCCTATTTAACACAGGGAAAGGCCAACTACATGGCTTGTTCGGAAATCAAGTTATGTTTATTAAGTAGTCGATACATGGTTGCACGCGAAACTCCGAGCTCTTTCGCCGCATTTGAAACTTGACCAGAATGAGATTCCAAAACAACCAGCAACGCATCACGTTCACTCTTCTCTCGGATTGATTTCAAGCTGCGCTTTGAGTCATTACGTTGAGGTAAATCTAAGTGATGATCTTCAATCATTACGCTGTCGGACATTAATACCGCTCGCTTCACTTGGTTCATCAGCTCACGCACATTTCCAGGCCAGAAATAACGTGTCAGTGCCTTGAATGCATCCTCAGAAAAGCTTTTTGCTTGCGAGTTGTACTCTTTTGAGAACTCTTGTAAGTAGAAACGAGCCAGCAATGCGATGTCACTCGCACGTTCTTTCAAGCTAGGGACATTGATGCGCAGAACGTTGATGTAATGGTAAAGCTCTTCATTGAAGTCACCGTCAATCAAAGCTTTTTCAACATCCGACGAGTTAGCAGCAAGAATACGCACGTTAACCGCTTTTACGCCATCTTTGGTATCAATGGTGCCTTCTTGCAAGAATCTCAGCAGATTCATTTGCTGCTCTTTTGAAATGGTAAGAATGTCATTAAACAACACGGTGCCACCATCTGCTTGTTCAAGCAGGCATGCTTCCATATCTTCATCGGCGTTAATACCAAATACTTCAGCTTGGAAACGTTGTTCATTGAGTGCGCGACAGTTAATTGCCATAAACGGTTTATGAGAGCGTGAAGAGACTTTATGGATGGCCCTAGCAACCGCCTCTTTACCAGTCCCACTTTCCCCAGAAATCAGAATGCTGACGTCCGTTGGACCAATGCGCTTCACTTGATCGCGTAAACGTTTCATCGGGATAGATTCACCGATCAAACCCATATCTAAACTGCTACCAAAACTAGGCCAAACTTTTTTCTCCAATTTAAGCATGCCAAGCTGGTGACCTATTGTGCTTAATAACTGTGCATCTGGGATCGGCGCTGTGAAAAAATCGATACAAAAGTTAACAATGAACTGGCATATGGTGTCAGTGCCAAGCTGAGATTCACGAATAAACGCTAACCAACGTACGTGTTTGTGAGAGCTGACTAAGTTCGCCAAACCATTCAAGCTGAACTCGTCATGGCTGAGATCAACAATACCGATACATGGACCAATATCTTCTAACAGCGTATTAGCTTTGCGTAAGTCACCTACTTGATGACACTTCCAGCCCACTTGCTCCAGTACCGATAACCAAGGCTCATAAGTACCGCCAACTACCACAAGCGATCCCGGGATGGAATCCATCTTAAACTGCCCAGCCATTCTCTAACCCTTTTTCATTGTTAATAGAAATTTTGTGCCACAAACTTATCTTTGCGAGCGGGTAACATTATCGAGACTCCGCCCCCTCACGTCTGTCTCAGTATTAAGACTATGCAATAGATTGAGATTTGGCGAATGTTTATTTGCATATCCCATTAAAAGGCAAGTGCAACAAATTGAATTACCTTAACTAAAAGGCAAAAAAAAACCACCCGAAGGTGGTTTTTTTACTCATCCTATCGAATTACGCTTGCGGGCGCATTGCAGGGAATAAGATCACGTCACGGATAGTGTGCGTGTTAGTCAGTAGCATAACCAAACGGTCGATACCGATACCTTGGCCTGCTGTTGGCGGTAGGCCGTGCTCTAGAGCAGTGATGTAGTCTGCATCGTAGAACATTGCTTCGTCGTCACCAGACTCTTTCGCTTCAACCTGTGCTTTAAAGCGTGCATCTTGGTCTTCAGCATCGTTAAGCTCTGAGAAACCGTTCGCTACTTCACGGCCACCGATAAAGAACTCAAAGCGGTCTGTAAAGAACGGGTTATCATCGCTACGACGAGCCAACGGAGAAATATCTGCTGGGTAACCAGTGATGAACGTAGGCTGCATTAGCTTAGGTTCTGCTGTTTCACCAAAGATCTCTTCAAGAAGCTGACCGCATGTCCAGAAAGGTTCTACTTCAACGTGAACAGATTTCGCGATAGAAACCATTAGATCACGGTTTTGTAGGTCTTCTTCTTTTAGCGCTTGGATTTGCGCGTGGTCTGGGTTGTAGTGCTTGATTGCTTCGAACATGCTCATACGAGTGTAAGTACCACCAAACTCAACCGTTTCATCACCGTAAGGCATTGACGTTGAACCTAGAACTTCTTGCGCCACTGAGCTTAGTAGTTCTTCAGTTAGGTCCATCAGATCTTTGTAGTCTGCGTACGCCATGTAGAATTCCATCATTGTGAATTCTGGGTTGTGGCGTGGAGAAAGGCCTTCGTTACGGAAGTTACGGTTGATTTCGAATACGCGATCAAAACCACCAACAACTAGACGCTTCAGGTATAGCTCTGGCGCGATACGTAGGTACATTGGCATGTCTAGTGCGTTGTGGTGCGTGATGAATGGACGCGCACTCGCACCGCCAGGGATAACGTGCATCATTGGCGTTTCAACTTCCATGAACTGCTTAGAGATCATGAAGTTGCGGATTGCAGACATTACTTTAGAACGTACTACGAACGCTTGACGAGAGTCTTCGTTAACGATCAGGTCAACGTAACGTTGGCGGTAACGCATCTCTTGGTCAGTTAGACCGTGGAACTTTTCTGGAAGTGGACGTAGTGCTTTGGTTAGCAACTCGTACTCTTCCATGTTCACGTATAGGTCACCCTTACCAGACTTATGAAGTGCACCTTTAACACCGATGATGTCACCGATATCTAGACCTTGGTATTTTTCTTTAAGTACTTTTTGAACCGCTTTGTCAGCATAAGCTTGGATACGGCCAGAAGTTTCTTGAATTACCAAGAATGGACCACGTTTAGCCATGATACGGCCAGCGATTGCTACTACGTGGTTAAGCTCTTCTAGCTCTTCCTTCGTCTTTTCACCGAACTCTTTCTGAAGGTCGCCCGCTAGTGCGTCACGACGGAAGTCGTTTGGATGGCCGTTCGCTTTGCAGCTCTTTCGGATTGCATCCAGTTTAGCGCGGCGTTCAGCAATCAGCTTATTTTCTTCTAGTACAGTTTCGTTTTGAACAGCATCAGTCATTTTCGATGTATCCTGTTTTTGTCGGTGAAAAGCTTTATAGACCTGATTTCAGGCTAGCTTCAATAAATTTGTCCAGATCGCCATCAAGAACCGCTTGAGTATTACGGTTTTCAATGCCCGTACGGAGGTCCTTAATACGTGAGTCATCCAATACGTAAGAACGGATCTGGCTACCCCAGCCAATGTCAGACTTAGCGTCTTCATTAGCTTGTTTTTCCGCATTTTGCTTTTGCAATTCAAGCTCAAATAGCTTCGCTCGAAGCTGTTTCATTGCCTGATCTTTGTTCTTATGTTGAGAACGGTCATTCTGACACTGAACCACTGTGTTCGTAGGTACGTGCGTAATACGTACCGCAGATTCTGTGGTGTTTACGTGCTGACCACCTGCGCCTGACGCACGGTAAACGTCAATACGTAGGTCGGAAGGATTAATGTCGATGTCGATGTTTTCATCAATCTCTGGATAGATGAACGCAGAAGCAAATGACGTATGGCGACGACCGCCTGAATCGAACGGAGATTTACGAACAAGACGATGGACGCCCGTTTCAGTGCGTAACCAACCGTACGCATACTCACCAGAGATGCGAACTGTTGCCGACTTAAGACCCGCGACTTCACCTTCAGAGACTTCAATCACTTCAGCTTTGAAGCCCTTCGCTTCTGCCCAACGTAGGTACATACGCAGCAGCATGTTAGTCCAGTCTTGTGCTTCTGTACCACCAGAACCTGCTTGCAAATCGATGTAACAATCAGAGCTATCGTGGTCGCCAGAGAACATACGACGGAATTCAAGCTTTTCTAGCTTCTCTTCCAACTCAGCAAGTTCTGGTTCAATTTCGTCAAATGTTTCTTGATCTTCTTCTTCTACAGCCAGCTCAAGAAGACCTTCTACATCTTCCACACCTTGCTCTAGTTGATCAATGGTTTCAACAACCGCTTCTAGTGATGCACGCTCTTTACCCAGTGCTTGCGCACGCTCAGGTTCGTTCCATACATCTGGTTGTTCAAGTTCTGCGTTGACTTCTTCTAGACGCTCTTTCTTCGCGTCATAGTCAAAGATACCCCCTCAGGACATTTGTGCGCTGAGACACGTCCTGCAGACGGTTTTTAATTGGATTGATTTCAAACATGTTTACTCAACATTTTAGAATAGAATTTAACCGAGAAATTCTACTGAAAAATGTGACCGAGATACAGGAAAATTTCGGATGAGAAATCAGATTGCGGTGAGAGAGAGCACGGTCATAAAATTTTACGCCCACTTAGGGGCAACCGTACTCTATAAGAAAGGTTAATCTAGGTATTACTTAGCTTCGATATGGTCGATCATCAATTGCAATGATTGATTACCACGAAATTCATTCACATCCAGCTTATACGCGAGACGTACTGTTTTAACCGATGCATCTGGCCATCGGCGTAGATCAACATTGAATGCAATGCCGTCGATCATCACATTGGTAGGGTGACCTTTATAAAGCGGCTCTAACATCAATTTAAGATGCTTCTCACCCACCAGCTTTTGATGCAGTACTTTAAACTCACCATCAAAGATTGGCTCTGGGAAAGCTTGTCCAAAAGGGCCACCCGCTCGCAACTGTTCAGCAACATGCATAGAGAACTCTTCCGGCTTAAGTTCACCATCTGACATGATCACGCCTTTTAGCGCCGCTTCATCGAGTTCCTTTTTTACCACTTCATCAAACAAACGACTGAAACGCTCAAAATCCTGCTCTTTAATCGTTAAGCCTGCTGCCATGGCGTGTCCACCAAACTTGATGATCAAACCCGGGTTTTGTGTGTCGATGAAATCCAACGCATCGCGCATGTGTAGCCCCGGAATAGAACGACACGAGCCTTTAATCGTCCCTTCTCCGCCATCAGCAAATGCAATGACTGGACGGTGAAACTTCTCTTTAATGCGCGAAGCCAAAATACCAATCACACCTTGGTGCCAATCACGCTGGAATAAGGCTAAGCCATAAGGAAGCTCATTGCCTTCACTAAACTGAAGGCGCTCACAGAAAGCCATCGCTTCTTGCTTCATGCCTTCTTCAATCTCTTTACGAGTTTGGTTCAAGCCATCCAATTCACTTGCCATGCGACGAGCAGCGTGGATGTTGTTACACATCAATAGTTCAACACCGAAAGACATGTCATCAAGACGACCTGCAGCGTTAATACGTGGACCTAAAGCAAAGCCAAAATCGGACGCAACTAAACGACGCGCATCGCGCTTCGCGACCTCAATTAACGCTTGGATGCCGGGACGCGCTTTGCCCGCACGAATACGTTGCAAGCCTTGGTGTACAAGAATGCGGTTGTTTTCATCCAATGGAACGACGTCGGCGACGGTACCCAGTGCAACAAGGTCAATCAATTCCATCAACTTGGGCTCTTGCATCCCCTGTTCTGCAAACCAATTGTGTTTTCGCATATGAACGCATAGTGCCATCATGAGATAAAACGCGACCCCTACACCCGCAAGCGCTTTAGATGGAAAGCTACAGCTCTCAAGGTTTGGGTTCACCATTGCATCCACATCAGGCAACACTTGTCCTGGTAAGTGGTGATCGGTAACGAGCACGGTAATGCCATTTTCTTTTGCGTAACGCACACCTTCGATTGATGAGACGCCGTTATCCACCGTCATGATCATCTCAGCGCCAAGCTCTAAGGCTTGGTCAACGACTTCTGGGCTTAACCCATAACCGTCTTCAAAACGATTTGGCACTAGGTAATCCACATTGTGACTACCAAGCATGCGCAGCGCGAGTACTGATAATGCTGAGCTTGTCGCGCCATCAGCGTCAAAATCACCGACAACGATGATGCGTTTTTGTTCTTTTATCCCCTGAAACAAAAGATCGACAGCTTGCTCAATCCCCCCGAGTTTTTGATATGAATGCAACCCACGGGCCGACGTTTCTAATTGTGAAAGATCCGTTATCCCACGGTTGATGTAGATACGTTTAAGAATCGAAGGAATGGAATCAGGAAGAAGGGAAAGATCAGGTTCAGGACGTCGTTGAATTTCTATCATGCTTAAAAGAGCCGACAATTTTGCCGACTCTGCTCCTAATGGATTATAGTTGCTTTAAACGTTTCAATAGCTCTGCAGGTGGTAGGTAGCCACCAACCATTTCGCCATTCGGTAAGAAGATTGCTGGCGTACCAGAAATACCCAATTGGCGACCTAGATTGTAATGCGCCTGGATGGTTTCTTTACACTGTTTCAGGTCTTTCGCAGGGTTATCAAATGTACGATTCACTTTCGCGTTGTGCATTGCCGACGCCGGATCTTCAGCACACCAAATCGTTGCCATTTGTTCTGCCACAGGGCCAGTTGCACCTTGGCGAGGGTAAGCCATGTAACGCACTGTAATACCTAGATCATTATAGCCTTGCATTTGGCTATGCAGACGCACACAGTAACCACATGTGATATCGGTGAATACGGTCACAACGTACTTTTCATCGTCGGCTTTGTATTCGATCATGCTATCGGAGAACTGCGCAATTTTCTCGGCGTTAAGCGGCGCTTGACGCTCTGCTATGACATCTTTGTAACTGCCATCATCATTAATGGCATAAAGCGTACCGGCGATAAAATGGCTACCATCATTTGAAGCAAACAGGATCCCGCCATTGGTTTGAATTTCCAATAAGCCAGCGACGTCTGATGGTTGAATATCAACGATAGATAAACCAAGCTTTGAGAACTTAGTTTTTAATGCTGCTTCATCAAAGCCGCTTTGTGCAGCTGGCGCCACTTGTTGCGCAGGAGTCTCCGTTTGAGCCTGACTTTCTTCTGCACCACAAGCGGTAACAAAAAATGGTAAAGTCAGCAGAGTTAGTCGGCGTAATACGCTCATGAAATTCACCTTAATGTAAAATCGTTTTTCCAAGAGGACATGGATGAATCTAACCATTGTTATGCTCTTGGGTGGTGTTGACTGTGGATCTGCTTCAATCGTTCAGTCGCCACGTGAGTATAAATTTGCGTGGTCGATAAGTCACTATG
>NZ_JAWOUN010000038.1:0-8844 GCF_033339395.1 Vibrio sp. 397
ACGTCGCCGTCGGGAAATCTGCCGAACCAATATCACCGCCGCCACCGTCGAGGAAATGTAGAAAACTGTGTTGGAAAGACAGGAACAGTACCGGAAAAGACAGGAAAAAAAGCCTAGGCGTAACAAGCAGCAAAACGAATTTATATTATTGAATTGTAAGAGCTCTTACTGGATTCGTCCGGTAGGGGCTTTCTTATTTCTAGCTCAATGAAATAAAGGAGTTTCTATGAACCAAGCCAAAAACAGCAGGAAGAATGCAGGAGTTGATACATCTAAAGCCACGCCAGAAGGCAATCCATTCTCTACCATTCTCGAAACAGGTGAAGCACCCAAACTAGGAGCAAAGGCCCAAGGAAAAATCCTCTATGAAATTGCTCAACATAATGAGGACAAGCAGCTCTATTTTCGAATTGCCGGACAAAGTGGCGGGGCAGGATTGCATTCAAAACACTGGGTTCCACTTAACGAACTATTCCAGTTGATCGAATCTCAAGGCGATAACCCGTGGAAAAGTCAGGTCTATAAATCCCTATATCCTTCAGGTTCAGCCAATAACCAAGGTTTTTGCGCCTCAATAGTTAGAGACTTAGGTCTAGCCCAAAAGTCCGAATCATCAATTTATCTTCACGTACTAGGCGACGAATACCAACAGCTAAAAGCAGAGCTGTTAGCGCTCGCAGACAAGAAAACAAAATAACCCTTTCATTTATCGTCGTTGACGTCGTACCGACGACACCGACAGTAATCACTATCAAATTCTTCAATCAGTTAATCTAATAAGGAAATGTAGTAATGAAAAAACTACTAATCAGTGCGTTAGTTCTAGCTAGCTTTGGTGCATCAGCAGGTCTATTTAGTTCGGATACAGATGATGCCATCGAGACAATTAAAGAAGGTAGCCCAGATGGTTGCCCTTACGTAATAGGGGACATGATCGACTCAGCATTCACCAATGAAACTTGGAAATCAGGTAAAACCAAATCGGGTCGAATCTTCGTGGATATTGAAGGTGATGTGAATTTCCGCAATCAAGAGCAGAAAGCATTTATGCAATTCGAAGTTGATGGGGATGAGTTCTGGCTCAATACATTGAAGCTAAATAACCAGTACCAAAATCAGATGATGACTCGTAGCTTCGCAAATCATCTATGCGATTCAGTTAAGTAAGCTGGGTTATTAAATCGTTAAGGGTGATATCGAGAGGTATTGCCCTTTTGTACATCCCAGAAGGAGCAAACATGCAAAGCAAAACCTTTTCACAATCATCATCCCAATCCAAAAAGAACACAGGTATTCGTGCGGCTAAAGTCGGAGCTGCTATTGGGGCTAGGTATGGTCCATATGGGGTATTAATCGGTGGTATAGCTGGCTTCGTAATTGGTGTTGTCGCCGACGAGGTTATAGATGATTGACGGGCAAGCTAGGTGAGCAGGGGATAACCTCTGCTTTTTTGTTGTCGCCGACGTCGATTCACAATGCGTCGACGACGATACAACATTAAAGCTTTCAGTATCGTTACGGTATCATTGTTTTTTTGGATAAATCTGAAGAACAATGAGTAAAGCTAGACAGCCATTTACGATAGATTGCAAAGATAAAGACTTACAAGTATTTGAGCTAAATATCGTAGAACATCATCCGGAGCTTAAACAGCTAAAAATAGGAGGAAAATTAAGCTACGAACATCCTCAATTCCATGAGCTTTCTATAAAGGTCAACGATATGCCCGGAAATAGTAAGCCCTATTGTATTTTTGCTATGAACCTTTTTGGGTTGGATGACATTGAAGAGTACTACTGGGAGTGTCAAACATTACTGGAAAGACCTATTTCTCAGTTAGTTAAGAATGACTCGTTAGAGTTGAGCGTAAGAGCCGAGATGCATCGAATTATGCATACGATAGAGTTTCGACACCCATACAATAATGAAGTCACATTGATGGCTCGTGAGCTTGTCGAATTGGTTGAGCATTGTTGTTATGCATGGGACAACTGGTTGTGTACTGTGTTGAAAGCACAAATAGGAAATGAAGAGGCGATGTTCACTCCAGAGCTTCTTACCGAAATTCTTGATAAATGTTCTTATGTTGCAGACCAATTGGTTTTACTATCGAAGCTACCTGTAATGAATACAGGTGCATTCGAAGAGTTTCGTCCTAATCAAAAATACGCCTTACTAGCCAAATCCTTATTGCAGCTCTATCAAGACACAATTGTAAGCCATGTGCAGTGTTTAGTTGATGACCTGCAATCAGAGCTACTCACTACTATGGGATATGAGAAGTTATTGAGGATAGATACTAAGCGATATGTGGATATGGTGCTCTACTACGAGCTCTCTGAGCGGGCAGCAGAATTAGAAATGGAGCATACGGGTATCAAGTATGAACGAGAAGTGGAATTAAAAAGTCCCAATGTGTTTATCTATACTCGTCTACATGGTGGTTACAAAGCTAGCGATATCAGAGCAACGTATCGCTGGTTATTTATTAAAGCGTGGCTATATTCATGGTTAAAGGTTAATGCAGTGTCTGCCAATAAAGCAGCAGAAGAAATGGCAAAAAATGATCGCTTCTTTTATCTGGATAAAGTGAGTAGGAAAGTGGGGAAGGATGGTGTAGTTGAGTCTGATGATGAATGCTATGCCAGAAGACAGAAGCAACTCAATTCAGAGTTTAGTAAGTGGAAGAAGTATGATGGACCATTTGCTTATATATCAGATAGTTTGTTCAGTAAAATTAGGAATGCATACGAGAAATCACAACAGTCAAAGTAGCGTGAGTTAGATGCCCAAAGAGAAGCGAAAGCTTCTCTTTTTTTATGCCTGTAGCTTTTACAAGCACTTTGGAAATTATCTTCGTGGGGGAGCTGGTTAAATGTATTTCGTGGTTAGGAAAGAAGGTTCCAACGATAAGTTTGGCTATTGCAAGTACTTTGGAAATTCAAGTCTACGACATTGCTGTTTAATGCAAACCAACGAGACGGAACGCCTTCTCGATGCTCTTTAACAATCTGGAAAGTAACGCTCTACGATTTTTGAATGTTGATTTAGCAACTTAATGGGTAGCTGAATGGCTGCCTATTGCGATGCTGAATTAAACCGCATCAATTATCTATTGATAACTTAGGAGAGAATGAAATGAGTCTATTTGAAAAACTAAATGCACAGGCTGAAAAAGTAGCTAACTTCAAAGCGCAGATTCCTAGTAACGCATTGTCAAACATGATGCCGTCAGATGGTGTTCCATTTATGACAAAGTCTGAAGTACAAAAAATGCTAACGATTGAGCGATACGATGACGAGACAGGATATAAGTATACATATTATGTAGATGCCGACATTGCGCAGTCCTTACCAAAAAAAGAAGTATCTCAAAAGGTACTTCATGTTCTGCAAACGACAAAAAATGAGATTCGCTTAGTTCTATTGAGTGATAATCCATCAAATTCTTGGAACCGCAGCAAGCTAGACGTGGTGAAGGCGAGTGCTGAGGGGAAGGTTATCTCCGTAAAACGTAACAAAGAGGCTGGTGTCTATAGTTACTCGGTTGAGCATGATATTGCCCCATTCGATGTTGATATGTCTCTTGTAGCGAAAGCTTTTGATGAAACGTTTGGTGGAGAGTATCACATCGATTCCCTAGAACATCCTGTAGCTCAAGCGTTGTTGGAAAATAAAGGTGAGTTCGTTGACGTTGTCGACGGAGATACTGAACAAAAGCAAGCGAGTAATGACGACGCCGACGCTGAAAGAGTGAAAGATCCTTCCGAAGATGGAATTTTCTCTGACGACCCAGAGCCGTTAGAAGAATTGGAAGAAATTGAAATTGAAGATGAGATTGACCTTGATGATTTGGATTTCGATGATATTGCAGCATGAGTCGCAATCGCACGTTATGGTCTCGGACCACATACCTATGCGCTGAATAAACAGTTACTTGCTCACTCAGCGCAAGGTTACTTACCTGACCATATTGTACAAGAGGTTAAATCTGTTTCGAGCTTGCCACCTTTGGATGTTCAACGTCGTATTACGCGGCATATAGAGCATCTAAAAAGCAGAGAAGCGATTAGAGTAAATCGTACTGCAATGCTTAAGCGAATTGGTTCGTACTCACAGAAAAAATCGGGTACAAGCCAATTCGTAGCTAAGCAATATCAAGGAATTGTTAAAGCATTAAACACAGATTCTACCGGACATTGGTATCGTCCAGTCGTCTCGGCTTTTCATACTAAAACAGGTCGTGATCATGCTCTTGGTTCTTCTCTGAACCAAGTTCCTAAGCAGTACTGGAAGTCTGTACTAAGCCCACCTAAAGGCAGTGTTTATGCCCTTTTAGATTACCAGCAACAAGAGCCTATGATTGCTGCTTATTTTGCGCAATGTCAGGTGCTCATGAATTGGTACCAAAAGGGGGACATATACAAAAATATCGTTCAGTTAGTTGGAGGCCAATTTAGCCGTGACCAGTGTAAGCAAATGCTCATTGGGCGCTTATATGGTATCGGTTATCGGACACTCGCTGAAAAGCTGGGTATTGCCTTGAGTCGATTTAGAGCCCTGTCTAATGAGCTATCTCGTCTTATTTACCCAATTGACCGCTATCTCACTAAATCTGCCGATGTTATTCGGAATCAAGGCTTCGCTCGTTCCTTAGATTGGAAATACACCATTTCGGATTTGGACGGGCAACTCTCGCTAACTAATTGGAATATTCAAGCAACAGGTGCCGACATTATGCGCCGAGCCTGTCTACGTCTTGATGATGCCAACATTCCACTTCTACTCACCAACCACGATTCGTTCTTGGTGAGGTTAGAACAAGCACAATTTCAAAACCAATTGGATGCGGCAACTCAGGCACTCGCCGACGCCGCCGCCGATGTTCTAAATGGTTTTCGTTTAAAAGTGGCAGTTGAAATGACGCTGCCATCCCAAGAAAAATAGTATTAAAGGAGATTTTTACAATGGCTGATAAAAATGCATTCGCAGAGTTCTTAGAACAGTTTACCCCTAGCGTAGTTAAGCAGGACGAGTCACGTACACCATATTTGATTGAGCATACCGGAGAGTCTAAGCAAGCTATCCCATTGGCTTCTGATAAGGGAGAGCAGATGCTGCGTAAGTTCGCTAAGCGAGTAGAACTAAGATTGGTTGGTAAAAACGTGAAAGATGCATTCGAGGAAGTCAAAGCTATCGCATGGGAGCATGAGCAGCCGTTGATTAAACCTCAAATTCGATATGGTATGGCTCCGGGATCTGAAACAGTGACCATTGACCTCTCGAACGGTCAGATTGCTCAACTTAGTGCTCAAGGTGTTGAAGTGTTGGATACAATGCCCGCTAGTAATGAGAATCTCTATTTTCAGCGACCGAGCTTTCAGTTACCAATGGTTACGCCTAAGCTGCCATGTGACGACACCAAGTCAGCCTTGGCAAAGCTGAGAAAGTTCATTAATACGGACACGAATACTTTCTTCTTGCTGGTCGCTTACATGACTTACTTAATGGCACATCCTAAGGCGAAAGGTGTCCCTTACCCTATCTTGATGATTCAAGGTGAAAAGGGGGCGGGAAAAAGCTTCTTCTGTAATAACGTGCTTCGTGGCTTGTTAGATCCTAGCGCTGTCTCAGCGATGGCTTTTCCTAAGCAAAGTGACTTTGTTCTGACCATCAACGGCATGTCGCTAGTTGTTATTGATAACCTTAGAAGCCTAACTAAGCGTCAAAGTGATTTGCTTTGTACCGTAGCTACCAAGGGAACCATGACGAAGCGAACATTGTACAAGACAGCAGAAGTGACGATGCTAGAGCTACATAGCCCACTAGTATTAAATGGTATTCATGATTTTGTTAAAGAATCCGACTTAGCTTCCCGTTGCCTCCGAGTCAACTTGGAACCGATGAAGAAAGGTGATCGACGTCCTGAACAAGAGCTGAAAGCAGAGTTAGAAGCATCAATGCCAGAGATATTCGGTGCCTTACTGACTCTTGCATCCAAAGCGTTGGCGGTATTGCCTGATGTTGAGGTGATGCACGAAGCGCGAATGATGGACTACGCCAAATGGATCGGAGCGCTAGAAAAAATCTGGAAACTTCCAGAGGGTAAGCTGCAAAAAGTGTACGAGAAGAATGTAGAGTCGCTGATGGCGTCGGGCATGGCAGATGATAGTCTAACTATTGCTTTTACGGCATTGCTTAAGAAAGCTGGAGGTAAGCCGTGGAAGGGCAAGCCTTCCGAGCTTCTGAATAAGCTTCAAGAGTTTGAAGAAAGCATGTACCTACCTAAAGGTGCAGCGGCGTTGTCAGCAAAGATTAAGGGGCAAGAATCGAGCTTGAATGCGAATGGCATCTACTTCAAGTTTGGACGAGATGCAGAGCGTTACATTATGGTTTCAGATAAACCTTTGATTTAATCAACACATCCGGTATCGGTGGCTTTGGTCATCGGTGTCGGATTTTTTTGTTTTAGTGCCGCCGTCGACGGTTGGTGATAGACGTCGACGACGACAATTGATAATTGTTAGATGTGGAACATTTGTCATTCCCTTATTGAAAATATGGCCTTATGAGCTAAGTTTTATATTGGTTTTTATTACTGATATTGAGGATAGTATGGCTAGGTATTATGTGAACAAGAATCAACAAGCTAATGGCGACCATGAAGTGCATAAGCAAGGTTGCTCTTACATGCCACTGGAACATAACAGAACGTATCTTGGTGAGTTTGCTAGTTGTGGGCCTGCAGTTGCTGCAGCGAAGAAAACCTATTCAAAAGCCAATGGGTGTTATTACTGCTCGGAAGCTTGCCATACGGGGTAGGAGCTTCCTAGGGTAGCAAGAATAGAGGGATCTGTACTTTGATCCCTCTGCGTAAATGTGTCGCTAGTTAACCACTTTTAGAGTTGGTTGAGAGGTGTTACTACTGGAAAGAGTAGTTTTCCCATTGTTGACTTTTGATACAACAGCCTTAAACAGAAAAAATGGATTGTTAAATGTTAAGGCTGAAAGCTCATCTTGAGGTAGCTTCAACTCATTGAGTACTTCGTTCCGAGATATATTTTTTTCTCTCAATTTATTGAAAATCTTTTGAAATACTAAAGACGTTTCCCTGCTCTCTAGACCCTCCGGTTCTGATTTTCTTCCATAAGAGTTTGATAGTTCGATATTTAATTGACGATAATGCCACTCGGATGACAAACCTAAGTCAAAAGTTCTTCGTATTAGAGCCGCTAATGATACTTTCCAATGCTTCTTCAACTTCAATAGTTGGTTTAGAGAAGGATATGAAGGTATTTTCGCAAGAATACTTCCTTTCGGCATTAGAAATGCTGACGCAAATCGATCTGCTTGTTCCTCGGCTTGGCGTCCGTTGTTGGATGCATGTTTGTGCAACACTAGATGACCCAGTTCATGGGCAGCATCGAAACGACTGCGTTCTGGAGTTTTCATAGTATTCAGAAAAACGAAAGGCTTCTCGTCTAACCAAAATGAGAATGCATCTACTTCGACACAATTCTCTGTCAACGAAAAGACGCGTACACCTTTAGATTCCAAAAGGTGAATCATGTTGGAAATAGACAGTTCACCTAAGCCCCAATGTTCACGTAGAAGTTGTGCGGCACTTTCAGGATCTGCGAAATCTTCACTGCTGCAATCTAAAACATCATGTTGCTTTAAATTGAATCGACTTTCTAACCAGGTATTAAACTCAACTGCCAGCGTTCCGGCACTAAGAGCTGCGTCTCTTTTGGACGCACTAAGCTTCGTCATAGCTCGGAAGCTTACGCCTTCTTTTACGATTTGCTCAGGATTATCCGCGTAGAAAAATTCAACAGGGTAATTGAGAATATCTGCTATACGACTCACCAAGGTTGAGTCAGTTGTGTCCAGAAGACCCTTATTTTCATATGTTGAAAGAGTTCTCGTAGTAATCCCTGTTAGTTCGGCTAACGCCTTTTTTGTATATCCTCTTCTTTCTCTAGCAATTTTTAGTCTTAATGAGTTAAACATTGTCGTTACTTACTTCTTCGATATCAAAGTCAATTTCATCATTGAAATCGACTTGTGAATCAACGATTTCTTCGTTGTCCATGTCAATAATTATACGGTTTTCAAGATCAAATCCTGTCACGTAACCTCTCTTATTGTAGGATACAGGTCTCGCCAGTTCAGCGGTAAGCTTATTGTTATTTTTGTCAAAATTATGGAGAAGGAACCAAACATCACAATTTAATTTGTTTTTGGTATTTGACTCAGGAAGCGTTTCTGGGAACAAGTCATAGTTGAGAGTTTCTTCGAACTTAAGTGCTAAAAGATCAAGAGTAAAGTCGCCTTTGTCTGTAATGGATTGCGGGAAACCTGCTGGGTTTCCAGTCTGCTCACAAGCACTACAAAGGTAGATTGCAATTTTTTCTTCTTTATTGATCGTAAGCTCTACATTACGAATGGATTCTCTAACATATCCGTGTGGTTTTAGTAGTTCGCGGAGAGCGCGGATAGTATCACCATAAAAATACTGACCACCACTGGTGACAGGGTTGTTTTCAGTCATTCTTTTTCTAGCGCTTAAACCTCGTTGCAATGCTTCCTTAATATGTGGAAGATTAGAAACTAAGTGAGCTCGCTGGGGATCTTCGATTTGATTACTTTTTTCTGTCTGGGCGTTATTGGTTAGTGCTGAGTTCATTTTGTCATCCTCAATTCTATTTCCTATATTCTAACCTCGATCGAGATTGAAAAACAAGAAATGAAAGAAAATCCTGTCTTTCCACCCAAACTTAACCCCATTTCCTCGTCGGCGTCGTCGTACTAATCACACTCAATAATTCCCGTCGTCGATGC
>NZ_JAWOUN010000039.1:0-7198 GCF_033339395.1 Vibrio sp. 397
ATCTTCAAGTGGTTCTATGAAATTGGTATACATTAATCAATAGGGGGAGGTGATTTTCGTTACAGAGTCACGCGTTGCGAATCACTCTTAAATGCTTTGTTAGAGCACTTTGCTCTGTGTCACCAAGTCAAAAGCTTCGTTAACTTTTTTCCCAAGCGAAATCTGTTTGATTCCTGCAGGAACATGTAAGAACAGTGGAAAAATAGCCCAAAAAAAGAATAGCCCAATAACAACAAACAACCATCCACCTACTACTTGGGCATCATACTTACCAAATACTCCCTTTGTGTGGTTATTGTAAGCATAGGCAATAAACTTACCTGTTTTTGAGTCCCGCTCGCCGACAACAGTAACTTCATCATTACGATTAATAACCCAAGCATCAGATACTTGAAGTTCGATTACACAATTATTTTCACTTAATTCAAACTGTACCTTGGTTTTAGTGACCGCTTTGAAATTAATAACCTTACCAACTAATTTATCTAAC
Source organism: Vibrio sp. 397 (assembly GCF_033339395.1). Classification (NCBI taxonomy): domain Bacteria; kingdom Pseudomonadati; phylum Pseudomonadota; class Gammaproteobacteria; order Vibrionales; family Vibrionaceae; genus Vibrio; species Vibrio sp. 397. The sequence goes on from NZ_JAWOUN010000039.1 coordinate 491, forward strand.
ATTATTTTGTTAACTCTATGTTACTTTACTAGGAGTGCTCTAACGCCCTGTTAAGGGGTGAGCAACGCAATACCGAAGCTTCCGCATACCGCCTTAACCACTAAAACCAACGCATAGTAAAAATGCCACGCGTTGTGAATCCCTCTTAAACAGTTTGTTAGCCCTTTGCCCAAATTTGGTACGTGTAATCAATATTTGAACTGAAACTTTGCTCAAATGTTTGTTTGAAACTCTGTGGAACTGAAGGGAAAAACACGTCGCCAGAGATGTGCTTATGAATCACTGAAAGATGGATAACATCTGCTTGTTCGATTAATGCTTTGTAAATTTCACCACCACCAGAAACAAAGACATGTGTTGTCGTATTGTCTAAGTAAGATAATGCCGATTCAATGCTGGTGAAATAAATAACATCTGGATCATTCGAGACCATTTCTGAGCGAGTAACCACAGCATATTTCCTATTGGGAAGTTTACCCATTGAGTCGAAAGTTTTACGACCGACTAAAAGCCAATGATTGTAAGTCATAGCTTTGAACAGGAGCTGCTCACCTTGTACATGCCAAGGTATATCCAATCCAGAGCCAATTACTCCATTCTCAGAAACTGCTGCCATAATGGATATTTTCATTTTTCCTCCTGAGGGCTAACGCCCGCCTAAGGGGCTGGCAACGCATAACAACTAAACTCAAACACAACAACTGCAACCACAGCGGCTCATTGGGACTGGAAACGCCACGCGTTGACAGTCCCTCTTGAGGCGTTTGTTATGTGTGTGTTCAAACCATCAAATTTAGTCAGGAACTACTATTAAACCTAATTGCTCTAAAAGTTGTTCTTGCTGCCACGAACAGATTTTTACACCTGTAAGGTCAACTTTCCGAGGGTCTAAACCATACAACTCCGAGTGGCTCAAATCACAACCTTGCAACCTACACTGGCTCCAACACCCTTCAGAAAATACTCCCCGACTTAAATCAGACTCTTTAAATGATGCACCACTCAGATTTGCGCCAATCCATCTATTCTCAAACAAATCACACTTTTCGATACACTGCCTTTCAAAGTTGGCGTATGAAAGATTACAACCTGTTATATAAGCTGAACAAAAATACATTCTGTTCGATACCTGATTCATGAAGCTAGCTTGAGAAAAATTGGCACCCTTTAAATCGCATTCTCTGAACTCGATACCAAAACAATTTGCACCTTTGAAATACGACATTGAAAGACTGCAGTTTTTAAAAGATGCATCTCTAAGATCCGAGTAAGAAAAATCACACCCCTCTAATTCACCTCGTTCAATGAAAGAACAATCTACAAATTGTGTATCGCGGAGGTTCGCTCGTTTAAAGGAACAGCAGAAAAATTTGCAATTTTTAAAATACTGACCACTCATGTCTTGATGTGAAAAGTCTGCTTGTACATATAACTGGTCTGTTTTATCCATTTTCTAGCCCTCTTTCTATTTGAGTCGAAGACTAACATTTACCAACCAGTTCTCAAGAAAAATAAACACCTTAAAAACAGCAACTTACAACCACTTAAAATCGCAAAAATAAGGCGCCAAATTGACGCTCTAAGGCACCGTTTTTTAATTCACCCATGCCGCATGGCTAGAAAAAAGTTTTGATTAATCATGGCGCTTGCAAGAAAAACACATAACGCTTTCTATACGGCGAAAAGCCGTATTTCTACTCAGATCTAAGCTCATTTAATCTTTCATGGTCAACATAAATTCAAAGACTTAAAGATAAATTCGGCATGTTAGGTGGTAACATGTCGCTTAATGTGAAGAGTGGGATTTAACGTAATGTCACTTTGTGCGAAGTGCAGTGTTTCGGTAGAACAATGATTCTCGAAAGGTCGCTATAGCGGCCTTTTTTGTGCCTGAAAGCAAGAAAAGCGAAGGGAAATTGCGAAGTAAGGTATTGAGGAGTAAGATTAACTCTAGATAAAACAAAGCCCCGAAACTCATTCAAACTTGGCGGAATGGAGAGTTATCAGGGCTAAAGCTTAAGGTAATTTTAACACATGGAAAGACAAAGACAATCCACACGTAACCGCCATAAGTGCAGTTATGTGTGAAAGCTAAACAATCAAACGCATTTCAACTCGATCTAATCGAGACGCTTCCTCATAAGCCGTATTGCACCGATGAACTCGGTGTCACTTACATACGCCCAAAAAGTACAGCGATTAAGAAAAAATATCTGCAAGTGAACCAACCGAAGTTGGTCACTTACCTTGTCTTTGATATTGATCGACAAGGCGGTGTGTTGGCTTGGTACGACAACGATCTTCCCACACCATATTGGACTTCAAAGAACCCAGAGAACGCACACGCACACATTGCGTATCGCTTGAAAGTTCCATTCTGTACGTCTGATATCGCGCATAGTGAACCTATTCGCTACGCAGCTGCGATTGAATCCGCGATGATTGAGCGTCTGAAAGCGGATCGTGGATTCGCAGGACTACTGACGAAAAATCCACTGCACCCACATTGGCAAAATGAGTTTTGGACAGAGTACGAGTACACACTCGATGAACTGGCGGAATACCTCGATCTGAAAGGCCACCCGTTACGTGGTAGCGAAACGTCTGGTCTTGGCCGTAACTGTGAGTTGTTCGATAACACTCGTCAGTGGGCATATAGAGCGATTCGGGAATACTGGGCGCCTAACTACAAAAGAAAGTGGAATGCAGCCGTCTACGACAAAGTAGAAAGTACGAATAGCCAGTTCAATGTTCCTTTGCCCGTGTCAGAAGTGAAAGCGATAGCGAAGTCGATCGCTAACTGGACGTATCGAGAATTCACGCCAGAAAAGAAAAGCCAATGGCACGCTAAGAAAGGTGCTAAGGGTGGAAAAGTTTCAAAAGGTGGAGGTAGACCTAGCCTTAACGAACCTTGGGTTGAGCTTGGTATCAGTCGAAGAACTTACTTCCGTTGGAAGTCGACTGGCAAATTGTAATGTGTGGCACTAAACAAGCTATATCAGATAACAGCCCTTTTTAGGGTTGTTATCTGATTAATGGCCTCTATGTTTCTTTGCTAATCTTGCTAGAGCGGTATACGTGATTTTTGTTCCATCCGTGAACTTCCAGTCTATTTCATCTAAGAACTCTGCCATTATTTTCTTCTCTGCGCTCAGTCGATCTCTTTGACCTAACTTACTCTGTGTCTGTTGGTTTTGTCGACGGTGTGCGTGATTGACTATTCTTATTTGCTTTTGTAACGCCACTTCCTTGTTCTCTGTTTGCTGCTTGATAGCGTAGATCTCGTTTTCTTTCTTGTTGAGTCGTTTCGCTTCTTTGGCGTGTTTGTTTACGATATCCTTCTCAACTTGACCTTGGTATTCTCGTTTTATGTTTTCGATCTCTTTCGTTTTTTTAGCTAATTCTTTCTTAGCTTTGAGTAACGACTCATCTGCGAATGTGCGAATGCCGTTGTAAATTAAACCTAAAATGAACGCTGTCATGAGGCTAAACAAGAATATGTAAACCCATGATTGCCATTGGTACCAGAGCGTTTTTGCGCCTTGTGCTAGTAAAATAGGACCATTTGAGTTGGATAAGTCTACTAACCAAATCGTGCTATCGGGAGTTAGAAAATCAAGAAATGGTGCTGCAAAAAGCAATACCAATCCCACAACAATTACCGTCAAAAATCCCCAAATCATCGTAGGTATACCTCTGTAATATCGGGGCGGAAATGCCCTAGCTCTTGAGAAATAATCGTCATGACATCGATACGCTCAAAGTGGTTAGCCAGTTGTTCGTAGCGGTTTTGTGCGTAGCTATGGCGTAAGCCGTGTGCTCCGTTGGAGTACCCAAGAGCGCGAGAACTCGCTTTGCTGAACGCATCAGAAAACTTGTGTCCTCCTGCTATGTTGTAATGCGATTCGTAATTCACGCCCCTGTCAGAGAGTTGCTGTGGTGTATCGAGTCTGCGTTCTTCTAACTTTTCTGCCAAATGGTTGGGGATTTGAACTTCACGAATGAGACCGCCTTTCCCTTGAACCGTGTAGGTTTTTGAGTCATTGGGGAGTTGGGAAAATTTATCTTGGTGTACGTCCCGTGGACTCGGATTTACTTCGCCAGAAGGTCGTAGTGTGTACAGTTCGTGAGCGCGTAGACCCGCTTCATGACAAAGTTGTGTTGAGAGTGCATGTTGCTCGGTTTGGTGCTGAATGATCGCATTGACCTGTTCTGGCGTGTAAGAACGAGAGTTTTCAATAGTTTCTTTTTTAGATGTAGGAAGCTCTTTGGGTGGGTATAGTGTTTGATTGGGTTCTAACTTATGTGTGACATGCTGCATCATTGTTTGTATTGCCTGACGATCCATGTCGATTGTGCTTTGTTTACATTCGTGAGCGCGTAACTCTATGTAGTTTTTTGCTTGTTCTGGGGTTAGTTCTCTTAGAGAGCCAAGCTTGAACTCTTTCAGATAATCGCAACAGGTTTTCAATGCTTGTTCGTAGTTCCTCGCCGTTCCCACCGATTCTATGGCATTACCTTTCCCCTGCATTTCTTTCATGACAGAAGCGGCTTGTTTTTCTGATTTTGCGAAGTGCCCTTTAGCCATTGCGTGTTACTCCGATGGAATGGATATATCGGAGGATGGTACTGCGAGCTGCATATTGCTTGTGTTCAGTTTGGAGGTGCAGAGCAATCAGTTCTAAAGATGCGCCATGCTTGTACATTTTGGCGATTTCAGAACGGAACGGTTCAAGTTTAGAGGTGCGTTTCTTATAGTTTTTGCCTTTGCGTAAAGCACGGGTCTTTTTTGCAGCTTCGGTCGCTGCTACTGGATCAAAGCTCATAAAAATCTCGATGTGGGCGTAAGAACTAGCTAAATATTTTCGTAAAAATATCCAGACGGCATTGCCGTTCGCCAATTTTGCTTTTTTTCGTATAGCAAGGCCGACTGTTCACACCTTTTCACGTTCACTTTCCGCCAGTGAAGTGCGTACTGATTTTTGTGTTTCGCTGCTTTGAGAAGCACCGTTGGTATCAGTAATTAAAACCAACGTGTACGGTGTTAACTAGGCCGTACTCCCCTGAGGCAAAATCATTTTTTAGTTCTCTGACTAAGCGCGGATTTGATTTTCGCAGACCAAACCAAGGAGGTTGTAGAGGTCAGGTTCCTGCATAAGCAGCAGTGGGCTATGGAAATTCCATTGTGACATTTTCACGTTTTATCTGCAATATTGTTTTGTTGCAGGCTTTTTGTTGCGTGAAATTATATAAAAGCTTATTAAAGCTCGCGCTATGTGGAATTTTTAAATTCTACATAGCGCGAGTAGGCTCGCGAAATTTGCGAAAAGTACCGCCTGAATTGCGTAGCAACAGGGCGGTGCTTTGAGTGAATTTGACGGGGTTAGGGGCAGTAGCCCCTCACGAACTGACGCGCTGCGCTTGTCGCATCACTAGCCCAAGATAAACTGCAAGTTTATCCTGGGCCGGTGATGTGCATTTTGAACGCTAGGCGTTTTTGAGCTGCATGATCAAGAGCCAAACTTAGGAAACAAAACGCTGATGGTAAGGTGGATAAAAGAATCTATGAGAAAGAGGCTGTTATGTTTATTCGAGTTATTTTTACAGCATTATCATTTTGCGCTGTTTTCATTGTGGTGAGTGACAACATACCGGGTTGGGGGAATGCTTTGGGGTGGAGTTACATCTTGGGTATGTTGGCTCTGGGGGTAATAACATTGAAAGCCGAACAGCTCATGGCATGGTGTGATAAGCAATTAGCGAAAAAGAGAAAATGAAGAGGTATACTAGGTGTGTTAATAATTAACACATGGTGATTTTATGGCTAGAACAACAAGCGTCACAATCGGAGAATCTCTTGATTGTTTTATCGAAAGAATGATCGCAACAGGTCGTTATGGCTCAACAAGTGAAGTGATGAGAAGTGCATTGCGACTACTCGAACAACAAGAGAATCAACAAGACTTACTGCGAAAAGCGCTCGATGAGGGTGAGGCGAGCGGAGAGTGTTCCTTGTCATTAAAAGAAGTGGCAGCAAGAAGAAAGGCCAAGCTGCATGTATAAACTTTCCCAAAAAGCAGCAGACGATTTTGGGGATATCTACGAATATACCTTTTTAAATTTTGGCGCAGAGCAAGCCGACAACTACACCGATGAAATGGAACAATGTTTACAAACTCTGTCAGAGGCACCATTCATTGGTCGAGATTGTTCCGAACTTCGTTCTGGCGTACGTCGTCATGATCATCAGAAACACGCCATTTTTTATCGAGTTCGAGAGTTCGATATCTTTGTTATCCGGATCTTGCACCAACAGATGAACCCAATGTTGCATCTTTAAATTACTTAATTTTTTGATAAAACCTAGAAAAACGCCCCTTAGAGGGCGTTTTTTGTTTCAAACGAACAGCGCCATCTTTGCCCTGTAAATCGCCTGAAAAGCGTCACAAACTTTCAGCCCGATTTCTGGGTCAGTAGGGCATAGTAAGTGCTTAAAAACGTGCCTAGAGCCTCTGATGGCGTTCTAAGGGCTGTTTTTGATAGCTAACTCGCCCGTTTAACATAATAGGAATAATAGACACCGATTTTGAGTGTGGCTCAGGCATAAATTTGGATTCTGATTAATGTATACATCTTCAAGTGGTTCTATGAAATTGGTATACATTAATCAATAGGGGGAGGTGATTTTCGTTACAGAGTCACGCGTTG
>NZ_JAWOUN010000040.1:0-6021 GCF_033339395.1 Vibrio sp. 397
AAATTGGCTCCTCCTGCTGGGCTCGAACCAGCGACCTGCGGATTAACAGTCCGTCGCTCTACCAACTGAGCTAAGGAGGAACTATTCTTTTTTGTGTCTTGCTTATGAAGCAAGTGCACCAAATATGGTGCCTCGAGGCGGAATCGAACCACCGACACGAGGATTTTCAATCCTCTGCTCTACCGACTGAGCTATCCGGGCAACGGAGCGCTATTAAACGGATTTTCCCGCGTTGCGTCAACCACTTTTTTTAAATAATTTCAAAAAAGTGGTTGTTCGAACGCTTTTTATTCAACTGTCACTACAAAGTTTGCTTCGAGTTAAATTCCTTTTTGAAATTTGTAACTTTTTCTAGGTAGCGACGCGCTTCTGCGTTCGGGTGTTTCTTGGTTAACGCCCAATAAACTTGGTTGGGTTGCAATGAATTAAGATCTTGCATTGCGCGTTTGCGATCACTGCGATGAAATGTGTTTAAAACTCCTCCAGTACCGCCATTGTATGCTGAAATCATGCTGTACTCGAGAGAGGTAGGGTGGCGGACTTCTCTTAAATAACGATTTTTTAAGATATAGAAATACGCAGTACCAGTATCTATGTTGTTTTCTGGATTAAACAAATATTCAGGGCTTGGTTGGCCTGAGCGCTTTTTCACAAGTTTGAACACATCTCGTCCCGCTGTTTTAGGTACAACTTGCATTAGGCCATATGCATTTGCCCAACTTACCGCGTATGGGTTGAAACTGCTCTCGGTTTTAATAATGGCGTATATCAAGTCTTCTGGAATGTCGTATTTCTTGGAAGCTCGACGCACGATATCGGCGTATTGGTAGCTGCGTGTTGAAAAGTGGTCTTCAACCATGGGAATTTCGACATAATACGCTTTCTTGAAATCTACATTTTTGGTTTTTATTTTATTTGCGATTAGGTATTCCGCAAATCGGTTTGCCCGCCAAGACCATTGAATTGGCTTATTGTCTTGGTCGACAACTTGTTTATACAGGAATGGTTGCCCCTCTAACGTGATACCTTTAGAGGAGAATAAGTCGACATGAGCGGGATCGTCTGGTGTTAATAAGGTGGTGACAATCGCGTCTTTTAGGTGTTTTTGGGGCTCGGTCGGTGATACGGTCTCTATCGTGATCATACCTTTGCGAAAGTCGACCTCGGCGCGGCTAAGGTAGTTATCGATGTACTTAACGTAATTACTTTTGCCAGCGTACTTGATTTCTTTTTTACCCCAGCGCTTTTGAATATTGCCTGAAAAGCTATTGATTAAGGCATCTAGCGCCGCAGTATCTTTTTCAAATTGTCCTGGTAGCTCAGCTAAGTTATTGGCAAAACGGTTTGTTGGCTCGTAGTTGACGTCATAAATCTTTTCGACGAATTCACGGCTACAGCCTGCCATTAAAAGTGCGGCAGCGATAAAGACAATTTTTTTCATAAGTATCAGAGTTATTGAAGGTAATAGAAAAATGACACCACAAATGGTTGTGATGTCATTGTTTAACTCAAGCGACTTTATTCGCTCGGCGGTGTGTAACCTTCGATATGAACGTCTTTTCCTTCAAAGAGGAAATTTACCATTTCTGTTTCGATCAGTTTGCGGTGTTCTGGATCCATCATGTTGAGTTTCTTCTCGTTGATCAACATGGTTTGTTTGTGTTGCCACTGAGCCCACGCTTCTTTCGAGATGTTGTCGAAAATGCGTTTACCTAGTTCACCAGGGTAAAGTTGAAAGTCTAGACCTTCGCCTTCTTTCTTTAGTCGAGCACAAAATACAGTGCGGCTCATAATGACTCCTTGTATTCAATTAACGAAGTTCGTGGGGTAGCGTTTCCAGCAATAGTTTTACTGGCGCGGCTAAACCGACTTCTTCAGGTTTAGATAAGTTATACCAAAGACCTTTGTTGCCTTCCATTATCACGTCCGGTTGCTTTGATAAATCAATCAAAATTGGCGTGATATCTAGGTGGTAATGGCTGAATGTATGACGAAAGGTAATCAGTGTTTGCTTCTGTTTGATATTGCTGGCTTGAATGCCGCGTTGATCCAGTAGCAATTCAATGTCGCTTTCTGCATCCACATGTTCGGTTTGTGGGAAGCAGAATAAGCCACCCCAAATGCCTGTTTGTGGTCTTTGCTCCAACCACACCTCATGACCATTTTCGGTGCTGTGGTGAAGCATCACGAAACGAGTTTGCTTGATTGGTTTATCTTTCTTCGGTTTTTTGCCCGGGTAGTCGAGCACATTACCTTGTTGTTTTGCCACACACAGGTCAGCAACAGGGCAGAGGCTACATTTGGGTTTGCTGCGAGTGCAGACCATTGCGCCCATGTCCATCATTGCCTGGTTATACTTATCTACATCCGTTTGTGGGGTATGCGTTTCGGCAATTTCCCACAGCTGGTTTTCAACCTTTTTTTGTCCTGGCCATCCTGCAACTGCGAAACAGCGGGATAGGGTGCGCTTCACGTTACCATCAAGAATCGCGTGTGGTTGTTTATACACAGACGATAAAATGGCGGCAGCAGTAGAGCGACCAATCCCCGGTAGGGCGTTCATTTTCTCTATATCAAGAGGAAACTCACCATTGTATGTAGAGGCGACCTCTTGTGCTGCTTTGTGAAGGTTACGGGCTCGGGCGTAATACCCTAAGCCAGTCCAAAGGTGTAGGACTTCATCTTGCTCAGCATTGGCAAGATCGATTACGGTTGGAAAGCGCTCCAAGAAACGTTGGTAATACGGAATAACCGTAGTGACCTGAGTTTGCTGAAGCATAATTTCAGACAACCAGACACTGTATGCGGTCTTATTTTGTTGCCACGGAAGATCTTTTCTTCCATATGCGTCATACCATTCTAGGATGGCACTGGCGAAAGGTGTCACGACTTGCTCTGTATTCTATTATTGGTTAGGTGCAAAATTGCACCACATAATGGACAAGAAGTACAACGGATAAACAGTAGGGATATAAAGAGGTGTCTCGTTGCTTTTGGGTTGCCATAGACCAAGAGCTCAACAAATACTTGCACCTAAGTAAATTCTTTGGATAATCCCCGCTTTGATTAATCAATGTGCAGGCAAAATCAATGAGTGAAGTAACCACTAACGAATACAACGAAGACGGAAAGCTGATCCGCAAAATCCGCAGCTTTGTACGCCGTGAAGGGCGTTTGACTAAAGGTCAAGAGAGCGCGATGAATGAATGCTGGCCTACGATGGGTATTGACTTCAAAGCTGAACTTCTCGATTGGAAAGAAGTGTTTGGCAACGATAACCCAGTAGTGCTTGAGATCGGTTTTGGTATGGGTGCTTCATTGGTTGAAATGGCAAAGAACGCGCCAGAGAAAAACTTCATCGGTATCGAAGTTCATAGCCCAGGCGTTGGTGCTTGTCTTGCCGATGCTCGCGAAGCGGGAATTACTAACCTGCGTGTAATGTGTCACGATGCGGTAGAAGTATTCGAACACATGATCCCAAATGGCAGCTTATCGACACTGCAATTGTTCTTCCCAGACCCTTGGCATAAGAAGCGTCACCACAAGCGTCGTATTGTTCAATTAGGTTTTGCGGAAATGGTGCGTGAGAAGCTTATCCCTAATGAAGGTATTTTCCACATGGCGACCGACTGGGAAAACTACGCAGAGCACATGATTGAAGTGATGAACCAAGCGCCAGGTTTCGAAAACATTGCTAAAGATGGTGATTTCGTTCCTCGTCCAGACGATCGCCCGCTAACGAAGTTTGAAGCTCGTGGTCACCGTCTTGGTCACGGTGTTTGGGATATCAAATATAAGCGTATTGCGTAACCAGAGGAGTTCATGGGATGTACCATTACGCGATATTAGCGAATCCGGGTCATAACCGAATTTACTTTGATAGCGCAATGACCATTGCCTGTTCTGAGCTAAAAGCAATTTTAGCTTCACAAGGCGTGGATGTGACAGAAATTGGTAGTAAAGACGTTGGCTTACCTGCTGCGTTGGTGTTTTCTTGTCAGGAAGCGCTAACCGATGAGCAGGCGCGAAGAATCGCAGCCTCTTCGATTTACTATGCGCTATTTGAAGTGCGCGAAGATGGTTTACTTCGACCAGTTCAAGCGCCCGTATTTAACACTTTCCCGGAAAGTATGAGCCAGATTTTGCGCTACACCGGGAAAACAAACGAGCAGTTTACCCGTTTGATGGTGAATATCGGCATTAGTGCGTCCAATACGGGAAGTGAACAACTGACCTTAATGGATCCAATGTGTGGTAAAGGTACAACCTTATTTGAAGGCTTGATCCACGGTTTGAACGTGGTAGGGGTTGAGATCAACGCCAAGTGGGTGCAAGAGATCCAGACCTTTATTGTTAAGTTCATGAAGAATGGCCGCTTTAAGCACAAAGTGAGCAAAGAAAAGCGCACTGCGGGTGGCAAGAAAGTGGCGGATGGTTTCGTGGTTGAAACTGCAGCAAATAAAGAAGATTACAACCAAGGCAATCTTCAGTTTATGAAGCTGTATTCGGCTGATACTCGTATCGCTGATCAAGTCGTGAAAAAGAACTCAGTTGATGTGATGGTGTCTGACTTGCCTTACGGCGTGCAGCACGGCAGCAAAAATGCCAAGGACAGCAAACTGAACCGTAGTCCACTAGAGCTTTTAAAAGAGGCTCTGCCTGCATGGAAAGTGGTATTGAAAAAGCAAGGTTCAGTGGTGTTGTCTTTCAATGAATTCACATTGAAATGGAAAGATGTCGCGGCATTATTTGAAGAGCAAGGTTGGAAGGTACTTTCAGAAGAGCCTTACATCGGTTATCTTCACCGTGTTGATCAATCTATCAACCGCAATATTATTGTGGCAGTAAAACCATAATCGACTTGAGTCGAACGAACCCTATGGAAAAGCCAACGACACGTTGGCTTTTTTTACCTCTGAGCTCAACGAGTTCTCTTGTAAATAGAAGGTAGAGAATGAAACCGACAGTGGAAATTTTGACAGATATTTTGGCGGAAGTACGCCCTTTAATCGGCCAAGGTAAAGTGGCTGATTACATTCCTGCTCTGGCAAAAGTACCCAGCAACAAGTTAGGTATTGCGGTATACACCAACGAAGGTGAGGTTATTAAGGCGGGTGATGCCGATGAACCTTTCTCTATCCAATCTATTTCAAAAGCATTGAGCTTGACGTTAGCGATGTGCTTGTACAAGCAAGAAGAAATTTGGTCTCGAGTGGGAAAAGAGCCTTCGGGGCAGGCATTTAATTCGCTAATCCAGCTAGAAATGGAGCAAGGTATTCCTCGTAATCCATTTATAAATGCTGGAGCGATAGTAGTGGCGGATTTGTTACAAACTCGCTTATCTGCGCCTCGTCAGCGCCTGTTGGAGTTTGTGCGTCAGCTTTCTGGTGATACCCATATTGTGTATGACAAAGTCGTTGCGGCATCCGAAATGATGCATGGTGATCGTAATGCGGCGATTGCATATCTCATGCGTTCGTTTGGCAACTTCGAAAATGAAGTGATTCCAGTACTACAAAACTACTTCCACGCTTGTGCGCTGAAGATGAGTTGCGTCGATTTGGCTAAAACGTTTAGCTATTTAGCAAACAAGGGCACATCGGTACAAACGGGTAAGCCTGTAGTTTCTCCTGTGCAAACCAAACAACTTAATGCACTGTTAGCAACGTGTGGCTTGTATGATGGCGCGGGCGAGTTTGCTTATCGCGTTGGAATGCCTGGTAAGTCTGGTGTTGGTGGTGGCATTATCGCGGTAGTACCTGGTGAAATGACCATTTCAGTATGGTCTCCAGAGCTTGATCCTTCAGGTAACTCGCTTGCTGGTACTAAGGCGCTTGAGCTGCTCTCAGAGCGAATTGGCCGTTCAATTTTCTAATATTGGAAATGTGTCAACCTTATTTAGGGTGGTACTGTTTCTAAATAAAAAGCCTCTCAATTGAGAGGCTTTTTTTGTTTTCAGCCCTAAACCACCTACTTCAGTAGGTGGTTATCATCCGTTTCGGCTTTGCCTGTAAAACTACT
>NZ_JAWOUN010000041.1:0-5981 GCF_033339395.1 Vibrio sp. 397
GGGACGGATTCGAACCATCGAAGGCAGTGCCGGCAGATTTACAGTCTGCTCCCTTTGGCCACTCGGGAACCCCTCCAAATTTTCAAGCCATTCAGACTACTAAAGGAAAGAATGGTGCCGACTACCGGAATCGAACTGGTGACCTACTGATTACAAGTCAGTTGCTCTACCTACTGAGCTAAGTCGGCATAAGTGGTGCGCATTCTATTGAATGATTTTCTAGGTTGCAATAGTAATTTGAAAAAAAATCATAAATTTCGATTTTTTAGATTCGTTTGCTGCAAATTCGTACAAACTTAGCTTTTTTAAAGCAAACTTCGACCTTTGTCGTTTGCTTTGAAGTTCGCTTGATGTATGTTCTTGCTTCTATTAAACCAAGGATAAAAGAGACCCATGAGTCCATTTTTGTCATTTGACCGTGCAAATTGGGCCGAGTTAAGAAACTCTGTACCGATGACACTTTCTGAAGACGACTTGACTGCGCTTCAGGGCATTAATGAAAACCTAACCATGGAGGAAGCGGTAGAGATCTACCTTCCTTTGTCTCGTCTTTTGAATCTGTATGTCCAAGCTCGTCAAAGCCGCAATTCCGTATTACAACAATTCTTAAATACAGAGGAACATGCTCCCCCTTTCGTAATTGGTATCGCTGGCAGTGTTGCTGTAGGCAAAAGTACGACTGCTCGTATTCTAACGGCATTGCTTTCTCGTTGGGAGAATCATCCCAAAGTCTCCTTGGTTACAACAGATGGCTTCCTATATCCGAAAAAAGTACTAGAAGAACGCGGTATCATGCATCGTAAAGGCTTCCCTGAATCCTATGATATCAAGCGTTTAGTCGAGTTCATGTCTGACGTAAAGGCAGGAAAGCCCGATCTTGAAGTACCCATCTACTCTCACATCACGTATGACATTACTGATGAACTAAGAAAAGTGGATAGACCGGATGTTCTTATTATTGAAGGTTTAAACGTTCTGCAAAGTGGAATGGACTATCCACATGACCCGCATCGTGTCTTCGTCTCTGACTTTTTAGATTTTTCAATTTATGTCGACGCAGAAACAGAGACCATTGAACATTGGTATGTAGAACGCTTTTTAAAGTTTCGCCAAGGGGCCTTTACGAAACCTGGATCTTATTTTAGCCACTACACACAACTCTCTGTCGATGACGCAAAGAAAAAAGCGAAGCAAATTTGGCATGATATTAATGGGCTCAATTTAGAATTGAATATTCTTCCAACTCGTGAGAGAGCCCACTTGATTCTACACAAAGGCGTTAACCACTTGGTTGATAAAGTCTCGTTGCGAAAGTAATCGAAGATTAGTCACTTTTACGCAACGAGATTTCACCACCAATATAAGTCTCTAGTCCTTGGGAGGTTTCAATTAATATTCCACCTTGATGATCGATGCCTCGAACGACGCCATATACCTCTCTAGGACCAATAAGCAGTTTGACCTGACGATTAAGGAAATTGTCTAACCGATTCCAACGTTCGATAAAGCCAGTAAGTCCTTTCATTTCATATTCGACAAGTGCGGAATTCCAATGCTTGATAAGTGTCATTGCTAGAACATTTCTATCGATCTTGAGACTCTGATTTACTTGGTTCAACGTGGTCCATGGCTGGTCAATCTCAGGCTGGTCGTCAGGCATTCCAATATTCAGGCCCATCCCAATCACTAGATGAGCAGCCCCACCGGCCTGACCCGACATTTCAACCAAGATTCCGGCCAGTTTTTTATCTTGATAATACAAGTCATTCGGCCACTTGAGTTTAACACCTTGCATGCCTACTTCTTCCAGAGCTTCCACTGCGGCAATCCCAATCACCAAGCTCAAGCCCATTGCCGCAGCCATTCCCGCATCCAGTCGCCAATACATAGAGAGATATAAGTTAGAGCCAAACGGTGAGACCCATTGTCTACCGCGGCGACCACGCCCTTGTGCTTGATATTCAGCAATACAAACACGGCCCTTTTCCGAATCCACGACTCTGTCGAGCAAATACTGGTTCGTTGAGTCAATCACAGGGACAAGTTCAACAAGTGACTCCGAGCTAGTGGTCAGGAGTGTCTCGTCTAACAACTGCAATGGTGAAGCTAATTGGTAACCACGCCCTTGCACTCGATAAATATCAATACCCCATTCACTAAGACCTTTAATGTGCTTAGCGATTGCCGCTCTGGAAACATTAAGATCGTCGCCCAACGCTTCTCCTGAATGAAACTCTCCATCACTTAATAACCTTAAAATATGAAGTTTCGTAGAGTGATCTTTTCTCATCTAGATGCCTCGATCTGAGTCAAATTCGTCTCCCCGGTACGATTGAGAAAGCGTACTTCATGCTCAAGTATGATTTGGTATTTATCCCATACCGTCTGCTTCACTAAAGAAGCAAGCGCGACAATGTCATCAGCACTACAATTATCCATGTTGGTCAAAACCAAAGCTTGCATAGGGTTGACCTGCGCACCGTGTACAGACTTCCCTTTTAATCCACACTGATCGATAAGCCAACCAGCAGCAATTTTCATTCCTCCAGAAGCTGGGTAGGCCACTACGTTAGGGTATTTTTTTGTGAGTCGATCATAGTGATCTTGCGTGATCACTGGGTTTTTAAAGAAACTACCTGCGTTACCTATCTTGGTTGGATCTGGCAGTTTTGCCTTTCGCACTTGGCATACTCGTTCGAAGATAGAAGCAGGGCTGAGTTGTTCTTCTGGGATACTTTGTAAAGGACCGTACTGGTTAATCGGCTGCCATTGCTTCGCCAACTTAAGCCCTAATGCGGTGATAAAGCACTTTCCGTGCAACGCATGTTTAAATATGGAATCCCTATAGGCAAACTCACAGTCTTGGGCGTGCATTCTTTTGTTTTCAAACGTAGTTAGATCAAGAACATCTACATAATCACAGATGTCTTTTAGCTCTAGGCCATACGCACCAATGTTCTGAATAGGAGCCGAGCCAGCACAACCTGGAATCAAAGCTAAGTTCTCGATCCCACCGATCCCCTGATTCACACACCAGGAAACCAATTCAGGCCAATCTTCACCACCGGCAATATGTAATAGGTAGTGCTCATCCGTTTCCGTGACTTCTTTACCCATGATTCGATTAACAATCACTAATCCCTCAAAATGTTCTGTAAAAAGAACATTACTTCCTTTACCTAAAAAAAGTTTCGGTAAATGGGTGAATCTTGGGTTTTGAAATAGCTCAATAACATCTTCAAGCGACTCAACGATAGCTAAATAGGAACACGATTGTTCAATTCCAAAAGTATGGTAAGCCTTTAGGCTCGCATTTGTTTTAATTTGCATAGTAGGTTTGCAACACCAGATAAGATTCTCTTAAACTGTCGACATTCTACATTAGTTATCTTTTAACCGCAGTGACAATACCAGACTCATTAATCATAGAAGTGTTAAATCCCATCAAGCTCCCCCTCATTAAGAAACTATACAAAGCGTATTACCCTGCGGGTCGAGCCAAAAAAGATGAATTGATCATTACAGCAAGCCATAAAGGTGAAATCATTGCGTTACTACGTTTAAAAAGTGTAGATAAAGTTCGTCTATTGACAGGAATGTTGGTCATTCCGAAAGTTAGGGGAACAGGGATTGGAAAAGAACTACTAACTCATTGTAAAAACAATGTTTTCACTGATGGCGATTATTGCTTCGCGTTTACACATCTCGAATCCTATTATTCCAAGCATGGATTCACAACAATTGATTGCTCTGAGCTACCACACCCGCTAAAAATGGCATTTCAACGTTATGTAGATAGCGGTAAAGATCTCATTCCAATGCAATTCATCTCTTCAACGACATCAAAACGCGTGCTTTTGTAGCCAGGTAAATCATATCTTTGATAAAATGGCAGGTTCGCAATATTGCACTAAACTAAGGTACTCATACCGATATGATAGTAAGTAGGAATCCATTCGAACAGTTGCCAAGTCTCGCTGTCAATCCGGAAGACTTTGATGTTCTGTATTCAGCAGAATCATTCAGAACCCGTCTTTTAGATGCTATCAGCAAAGCAACGTCGCGAATTTACCTAGTCGCTCTATATCTGGAAGATGATGAAGCTGGACGTGAAATTCTCACTGCGCTTTATGAAGCGAAACAGCGCAATCCTGGGTTGGACATCAATATCTGTGTCGACTGGCATCGAGCGCAGCGTGGCCTGATTGGTGCGGAGACATCTGAGGGTAATTCAGCGCTTTACAAAGCATATGCCAGCAAATACCAACACCCAATCCCTGTCTATGGCATACCAGTGCGTGGCAGAGAAGTTTTTGGGGTACTGCATTTAAAAGGCTTCATTGTCGATGATACTGTTATCTACAGTGGGGCGAGCTTAAATAACGTTTATCTCCATTATCATGAACGTTATCGATTTGATCGTTACCATGTGATTCGACATGAATCTTTAGCGAATTCAATGGTGCAATTCATTCAGGAAGAAATGATTGCTCACCCTGCCGTTAATGATCTTGCAGGAAAAGATAAGCCAGAAACCAAAGAAATTAAGTCGGCGATTCGCCAACTGAGGGCTTCTCTTGCTCAAGCCAATTATAAGTTTGAAGACCAAGCTGCAACAGAAGAAAGCGTAAAAGTCACTCCGTTAGTTGGGCTAGGCAAACGCCGTAATCTACTCAATCAACAGATTGTAAAGTTATTGGCAGCAGCCCAAGACGAAATTTTCATTTGTACGCCTTACTTTAACTTCCCTAAAGCACTTCATCGTGAAGTGAAACGAGCCATGAAGCGTGGTGTGAAAGTAACTATTGTTGTGGGTGATAAAACCGCCAACGACTTTTACATTGCACCTGAGGAAGACTTTAAAACCATTGGCGGACTTCCATATCTTTACGAAGTGAATTTACGTCGCTTTGCGAAAACCAATGAAGCGAATATCGCCGCACGTAAATTGTCAATTCACCTATGGAAGCATGACAATAACAGCTTCCACCTTAAGGGTATTTGGGTTGATAAACGCTATATGCTACTTACTGGGAATAACTTAAATCCACGTGCTTGGTCACTCGACCTAGAAAATGGACTACTCATACAAGACAATTATGCGAAGCTCACTGAGAAGTTTGAAGACGAAGTTTCGCGTATTCTTGAGCATACTCACCTTATCTGTACTTATAAGCAATTAGAGAAAGTAGAAGACTATCCTATAGGGGTACAGCGACTGGTCAGAAAAATTACCCGCCTAAAGGCAGATGGTGTTTTAAAGCGTATTCTTTAGACATCATTTCTCGCTCTAAAGTACGTCGAGATTTTTATACTAAGCCAACCGCTTTAGCAGTTGGCTTTTTCATATAATCCATTTGGAATACTTAACTATTTTCTAGTACCGCTAGTGAGCACATAACCACTTAGATCTAGAGCGACTCTCTTAATGGGTTTGAGCTTTGACGTTTGTGAGTTATTCCGCATAGCTTACAGCCTCGAGCTAAGCTCCCCCTCTCTGTTCTGGCGCTTCTTACCCCTTGGCGATATATTTTTTCTGAGACTCATCAAATGTTCAGCGTCGAAAATCATCACCTCGCTAATGAAGAGCTCCTTCAATCTTTCACCTTCCAATTCTTTTCAAGTCGTTTGATTTTTGAGCCAGGAGAGATTGGGGGTATATATGACGCTTTTCTGGATTATGCGCACAGTTCGTTTTTTCTTTCTCATCAAGATTCAAGCCGTTGAACGCCTTTGAATACCATAGATTACTTAGGTTTGTTTGTAGGTCATATTGTCTTTCCACAGCATCAACGGCCTATATTAATTAAAGCCTAGTGTGTAATCACGCAGAGTTCGCTTAGTAGGGATTATGGGGAGTAGTCTAGTTAGGTGTAAACACACTTCAGGGAAACGCCGCAGTAGAAACGAAAAAAGCCTCAGTCTTTCGACTGAGGCTTAATATAAGTGGCGGAGTGGACGGGACTCGAACCCGCGACCCC
>NZ_JAWOUN010000042.1:0-5516 GCF_033339395.1 Vibrio sp. 397
TCGGTCAACCCGGACGGCAGCGTCACTTACACGCCAAACGACAACTTCCACGGTACAGACAGCTTCACCTACATCGTTACCTCGGGTGGGGTATCGGAGTCCACCTCGGTGAACGTCGATGTCACACCAGTCAATGACGCGCCAGTGGCAAAAGATGATACCGCTGTCACTGACGAAGACACGCCAGTGACGATTGATGTCCTGCCAAACGACACCGACATCGATGATGATACGCTGTCTATCCAATCGGCGTCTGTACCTGAAGCACAAGGCACAGTCGAGATTGTTGACGGCAAACTGGTGTTCACACCGGCTGAGAACTTCCATGGTGACGCCGAAATCACTTACACCGTTACGGATGGTTCGCTGACTGACCAAGCGACGGTTAACGTCACCGTGAATGCGGTGAACGACACGCCTGTGGTTGAAAGCAGCCTCGCAGACCAAACCTTGGCGGAAGACTTTACGCCATACAGCATCGATCTAAATACCGCTTTCAGCGATGTGGATAATGTGGATGGCGAGCTGAGCTTCAGCGTTTCTGGCAACAGCAACATTCAAGTGGCGATCGTCAATGGGATTGCTACGTTCACTCCAACGGCAGACTGGAACGGCTCAGAAGCGCTGACGTTTACGGCCACCGATCCAAGCGGTGAAAGCGTCAGCCAAACGGTGAACTTCACAGTTGCGCCTGTGGCGGACATCGTGGCAGACAAAGCGACGGTTGTGGAAGACACGCCGACCATCATTAAGGTCCTAGGTAACGACACGTTCGAAGGCGACGACAAAGTGGTGTCGTTGGATACCAATAACGCCCCAGCCAACGGCACGGTCTCGGTCAACCCGGACGGCAGCGTCACTTACACGCCAAACGACAACTACCACGGTACAGACAGCTTCACGTACATCGTTACCTCCGGTGGGGTATCGGAATTCACCACGGTGAACATCGATGTCACGCCAGTGAATGACGCGCCAGTGGCAAAAGATGATACCGCTGTCACTGACGAAGACACGCCAGTGACGATTGATGTCCTGCCAAACGACACCGATATTGATGGCGATAAGCTGTCGATTGACTCGGCATCTGTGCCGAGTGACCAAGGTAAAGTCGAAATTGTTGATGGCAAATTGGTGTTCACACCAGCTGAGAACTTCCATGGTGACGCTGAAATCACTTACACCGTTAGCGATGGTGCACTGACTGACCAAGCGACGGTCAACGTCACCGTGAATGCGGTGAACGACACGCCTGTGGTTGAAAGCAACATCGCAGACCAAACCTTGGCGGAAGATTTCACCCCATACAGCATCGATCTGAATACCGCTTTCAGCGATGTGGATAACGTGGATGGTGAGTTAACGTTTAGCGTCTCTGGTAACAGCAACATTCAAGTGGCGATCGTCAACGGTATTGCTACGTTCACTCCAACCGCAGACTGGAACGGCTCAGAGAGCCTAACCTTTACGGCCACCGATCCAAGCGGCGAGAGCGTTAGCCAAACGGTGAACTTCATAGTAGCGCCAGTGGCGGATATCGTGGCAGATAAAGCGACGGTTGTGGAAGACACGCCAACCATCATTAAGGTTTTAGGTAACGACACGTTCGAAGGCGACGATAAAGTGGTGTCGCTCGATACCAATAACGGCCCAGCCAACGGCACGGTCTCGGTCAACCCGGATGGCAGCGTCACTTACACGCCAAACGACAACTACCACGGCACAGACAGCTTCACCTACATCGTCACCTCCGGTGGGGTATCAGAGTCCACCACGGTGAACGTCGATGTGACGCCAGTGAACGATGCGCCAGTGGCAAACGATGATATCGCTGTTACTGACGAAGACAAGTCAGTGACGATTGATGTCCTGCCAAACGACACCGACATTGATGGCGATAAGTTGTCTATCCAATCGGCGTCTGTACCTGAAGCACAAGGCACAGTCGAGATCGTTGACGGCAAGTTGGTGTTCACGCCAGCTGAGAACTTCCATGGTGACGCTGAAATTACTTACACCATCACCGATGGTGCACTGACTGACCAAGCGACGGTCAACGTCACCGTGAATGCGGTGAACGACACGCCTGTGGTTGAAAGCAGCATTGCAGACCAAACATTGGCGGAAGATTTCACCCCATACAGCATCAATCTGAATACCGCTTTCAGCGATGTGGATAACGTGGATGGCGAGTTAACGTTTAGCATCTCTGGCAACAGCAACATTCAAGTGGCGATCGTCAATGGGATTGCTACGTTCACTCCAACGGCAGACTGGAACGGCTCAGAAGCGCTGACGTTTACGGCTACCGATCCAAGCGGTGAAAGCGTCAGCCAAACGGTGAACTTCACAGTTGCGCCTGTGGCAGATATTGAATCTGACCGCGCGACGGTTGTGGAAGACACGCCAACCATCATCAAGGTCTTAGATAACGACACGTTCGAAGGCGACGACAAAGTGGTGTCGCTCGATACCAATCACGGTCCAGCCAACGGCACGGTCTCGGTCAACCCGGACGGCAGCGTCACTTACACGCCAAACGACAACTTCCACGGTACAGACAGCTTCACCTACATCGTCACGTCCGGTGGGGTATCGGAGTCCACCACGGTGAACGTCGATGTCACACCAGTCAATGACGCGCCAGTGGCGACCAATGACAATGCCGTTACTGACGAAGACACGCCAGTGACGATTGATGTCCTGCCAAACGATACTGATATTGATGGTGATACGCTGTCTATCCAATCGGCTTCCGTACCTGAAACACAAGGCACAGTTGAGATCGTTGATGGCAAACTGGTCTTCACACCGGCTGAGAACTTCCATGGCGATGCTGAAATCACTTACACCGTCACCGATGGTGCACTGACTGACCAAGCGATGGTCAACGTCACCGTGAATGCGGTGAACGACACGCCTGTGGTTGAGAGCAACATTGCAGACCAAACCTTGGCAGAAGACTTTACGCCATACACCATCGATCTGAATACCGCTTTCAGTGATGTGGATAATGTGGATGGCGAGCTGAGTTTCAGTGTCTCTGGCAACAGCAACATTCAAGTGGCGATCGTCAACGGTATTGCTACGTTCACTCCAACCGCAGACTGGAACGGCTCAGAAGCGTTAACGTTTACGGCTACCGATCCAAGCGGCGAAAGCGTAAGCCAAACGGTGAACTTCACAGTTGCGCCTGTGGCAGACATCGTGGCAGACAACGCGACGGTTGTGGAAGACACGCCGACCATCATTAAGGTCTTAGGTAACGACACGTTCGAAGGCGACGACAAAGTGGTGTCGCTGGATACCAATAACGGACCAGCTAACGGCACGGTCTCGGTCAACCCGGATGGCAGCGTCACTTACACGCCAAACGACAACTATCACGGCACAGACAGCTTTACCTACATCGTTACCTCCGGTGGGGTATCGGAGTCCACCACGGTGAACGTCGATGTGACGCCAGTGAATGACGCGCCAGTGGCAAAAGATGATACCGCTGTTACTGACGAAGACACGCCAGTGACGATTGATGTCCTGCCAAACGACACCGACATTGATGGTGATAAGCTGTCTATCCAATCAGCTTCCGTACCTGAAGCACAAGGCACAGTCGAGATTGTTGATGGCAAACTGGTGTTCACACCGGCCGAGAACTTCCATGGTGATGCTGAAATCACTTACACCATCACCGATGGTTCGCTGACTGACCAAGCGAAAGTAGCCGTTACCGTTAATCCAGTGAACGATGCGCCAACGATCAAGGTCGATGCTGTAGAAAGTATCACTGAAGACGCAGTGAGTACCGATACGGTAGTGGCAACGTTGGAAGTCGCTGATACCGATACGCCAGAAGAGCAATTAACCGTTTCTTTAGAAAACAACTCAAACGGCTACTTTGCGTTAGTTGGCGATGAAGTCAAACTGACTCAAGCGGGTGTTGACGCGGTTAACAACGACGAACTCAACCTTAAAGACCTAACGATCAGCGCATCAGCATCGGATGGTGTTAATCCAACGGTTAGCGACAGTGATAGTTTGATTGTGAATCGCGTTAACGATGCACCAACAGTCGATAATGTCATTTCAGATCAAGTGTTAGCAGAAGATTTTACGATCTACACGATTGATTTAAACGACGCATTTAAAGACAGCGACTCCGCACTGAACTTCTCAGTGTCCGGCAACAGCAACGTGTTGGTTTCGATTGAAAATGGCATCGCGACCATTAGCCCAACTGCGGACTGGAACGGCTCAGAAGCGTTGACGTTTACTGCCACCGATCCAAGCGGCGAAAGCGTCAGCCAAACGGTGAACTTCACAGTTGCGCCTGTGGCGGACATCGTGGCAGACAAAGCGACGGTTGTGGAAGACACGCCGACCATCATTAACGTCCTAGGTAACGACACATTTGAAGGCAGCGACAAAGTTGTGTCGCTCGATACCAATAACGGTCCAGCGAACGGCACGGTCTCGGTCAACCCGGATGGCAGCGTCACTTACACGCCAAACGACAACTACCACGGTGCAGACAGCTTTACCTACATCGTTACCTCCGGTGGGGTATCGGAGTCCACCACGGTGAACATCGATGTCACGCCAGTGAATGACGCGCCAGTGGCGACCAATGACAACGCCGTTACTGACGAAGACACGCCAGTGACGATTGATGTCCTGCCAAACGACACCGATGTGGATGGCGATAAGCTGTCGATTGAATCGGCTTCCGTACCTGAAACACAAGGTACAGTTGAGATCGTTGATGGCAAACTGGTCTTCACACCGGCTGAGAACTTCCATGGTGACGCTGAAATCACTTACACCGTGACCGATGGTGCACTGACTGACCAAGCGACGGTTAACGTCACCGTGAATGCGGTGAACGACACGCCTGTGGTTGAAAGCAGCATTGCAGACCAAACCTTGGCAGAAGACTTTACGCCATACAGCATCGATCTAAATACGGCTTTCAGCGATGTAGATAACGTGGATGGCGATCTGACCTTCAGCGTCTCCGGCAACAGCAACATTCAAGTGGCGATCGTCAATGGGATTGCTACGTTCACTCCAACCGCAGACTGGAACGGCTCAGAAACCCTAACGTTTACGGCCACCGATCCAAGCGGTGAAAGCGTCAGCCAAACGGTGAACTTCACGGTAGCCCCTGTGGCGGACATCGTGGCAGACAACGCGACGGTTGTGGAAGACACGCCAACCATCATTAAGGTCTTAGGTAACGATACGTTTGAAGGCGACGACAAAGTGGTGTCGCTCGATACCAATAACGGTCCAGCTAACGGCACGGTCTCGGTCAACCCGGACGGCAGTGTCACTTACACGCCAAACGACAACTATCACGGGGCAGACAGTTTTACCTACATCGTTACCTCGGGTGGGGTATCGGAGTCCACCACAGTGAACGTCGATGTGACGCCAGTGAATGACGCGCCAGTGGCAACCAATGACACGGCAACAACACAAGAAGATACCGCTGTCACGATTGATGTCCTGCCAAA